>NZ_JBFTRY010000005.1:0-93422 GCF_056399745.1 Dyella sp. 01N36 | reverse complement strand
CGTGGCTGTCGCGCACAGGGTGCGCTCCCACAGACAAGCGGGCGTTGGAGAGAAAATGAGCGATGCCCAAAGCCGATGCGAAGCGAGGCCCCGCTTTAAGTCCTCAGCGATTCGGGCGCGTTGCGCAGCGCTTGGAAGTATCCCCTGTGTACCCTCGGAGGTTGTCCCGCAACAGCGCGTCTCGAGCGCTCGGGCTTATCCCAACACGATGCTGCGGGCGTTATCAGGCCATTCTCTTTGGGTTACTTTCGACGCGAAGCTAGTCCCGAGGGATCTCTTGGGCCAGCAAGAGAAAAGTGACTCGGTCGGCGGCAGCCGATCGAAACGCCCGCCGCGCAGGCGGCACGCTGGCCTCGAGGCGACGACCGGAGACTGACGAGACTGGATGACCAGCCCTTTGGCCGTTGAAAAGCGCCTCCGGCCTACGCCGGAATGACGAGCAAAGGGCGGCCTGCGCCGAGAGGACGAGCAAAAAACAGGAGCCCCTGTGCCGGGATGACGATCAAAAAAAAGGTCACCGCCGGGACGACGAACTAACCCGCACCGCGGCCATCGGCCGAATCAACCTCACCCTACATCGGCTTCCCACTGATATCCGGCAACCCCGTCTCCAGATACCAGTGCTTGCTCTCAGCGTCATAACGCCACGTCTGGTGATCCGTCACCGTGCGCTCAGCCTGAGTATTCACGTTGACCAGGTTGATCTTCACCGTCTGCTTCACTTCAAGCTGGCCATTGGGTACGACGCCGTTGCCGTCGTCATAGCCGCTGACCTTGTATTGCTGGTAGCGGGACATCTCCAGGGGCGAGATCGGATGGGCCTCGCGCACCTTCGGGTCCACGAACACCAGGGCGGCGTTGAAGTCGCCCCAGCGCACCGCGCTGGCGTACGCATTGAGCGTGGTGGTGAGGTCGTCGTTGCGTTTGTTGGTGGCACAGCCACCGAGTGCAAGCACGGACAGCGTGACGAGCGGGATCAGGACGCGGCGCATCTGGCATTCCCCTTGGACTAGGCCTGCATTGTGCCCAAGCAGAAAGACTTTTTCATACGGCGTCGGGGGAGCGTCGCTTGGCCACGAAACGGGCTTCCAGTGTCGCGGCGGGCTTGGTACCGGTGCCGGGTACCAGGCAGGTCACCTCGATACGGGCGCGGCCACGCGAGTCGAGCGTGTCGAAAAAGGTGACCCAGTTCGCACCTTCGGCCAGGCGTGCTTCGCTGACGAAGCCCTCCCAGACCGGTTCCAGGTAACGCACGGTGGATTCGCCGACGAACAGGTCGCATTCGAGGCCGCGCATGCGCAGTTCCAGTTCGACCAGGCCCCAGCCGTTGAGCGTCATCACGCTGACCAGGCTGCCGCCGAAGGCGCAACCCTTGTCGTTGATGTTCGGGCCCAAGGGGGCGGCGAGGGAGAATTGCTGCTCGTCGCAGCCGTGCAAGTTGACGTCCATGGTCTGCGCCAGGGGAATTTCATCGCGCATGAAGTTGACCAGCTTGCGTGCAAGAGTGTGTCGTTCGGTGCTGCTCATCGTCGCGGGGTAGGCATGGGGGGAAGGCGTAGTTTACGCACCCAGGCGGGACAGCACCGCTACGGCCCGGGCCGCTACACTCCCCGGCACCCCCGGAGAGGCCCATGAGCACGCGATCCCCGACCCTTGCCGAGCCCGCGCTGGACGGACGCACCGTGGTCATCACGCGCCCGGCCGGTACGGGTTCGCCGTTGGCGCGGCGGGTGCGGCGGATGGGCGGCGTGCCGCTGTTGTTGCCGGGTTTGTCGCTGCGTGCGGTCGATGATGCGGAGGCGGCGGCTATCGAGCTGCGTGCCGCATTGAGCGACCAATTGCTGATCTACACGAGCCCCGCCGCCGTACGTTTTGCCGCCCGGCTGGCGCCGTTGCGAACCACCGCCACCGTGCTTGCGGTAGGCCAGGGCACGGCGCGGGCATTGGCGCGCCATGGTGTCGATGCGCTTGCCCCGCTGGCGCGCCAGGACAGCGAAGGTCTGCTGGAACAACCCGGGCTTTCTCAGGTGCGGGACCGCCGGGTGGCGCTGATCGGTGCGCCGGGTGGTCGCGGCGTGCTGCGTGCGGAACTGCTTGCGCGTGGTGCACAGCTGCGCGAGGTGCATGTCTATCGCCGCGGCACGCCGCGCTGGCAGCGTCGTCAGCTCGATGCCATCCGCCAATTGCCGGTTGACGCGCGAGTGCTGCTGTCCAGCGCCGAAGCGCTGGATAACCTCAAGCAGGGCTTGCCTGCCGATGCGTATGCGCAGCTGATCCGGGCGGTGGCCATCGCCAGCAGCGAGCGGCTCGCCGAGGCCGCGCATGCTGCCGGCTTCAGGCGCGTCGCGGTGGCAGCCTCGGCGCTATCGGACAACTTGCTGGCAGCCGCAGCCCGTTCTTAGGCGTTTTCCTGCGGGAACCCCACGCCTTCACGCGCGTTTGATGCGAGCCCCCCGGCGTGGGCTGTTAGCATGTCGCGCATGAGCCAAGACGACTCCTTCCTCGATCGTGGTGCGCCTGCGGGCGCGCGTTCAGACACCCATCCCCGCGCCCAGCGCGTGACGCCGCCAGCCCGGCGCGGCAGCGGCACCCTGGCGGTGGCCCTGCTGATCTCCTTGCTTGCCCTTGGCGGCGCCGGCTATGTGGGCTGGCGCCAATGGCGGCAGGAACAGGGCAATGCCGCCGGCAATGCGGCGCTCAGCGGACTCAAGCAGCGCGTCGATACCCTGGAGAGTGCGTTCGGCGCCAGCGACAGTGAGCGCAATCTGTTGCGCCAGCGCCTGGGCGATGCCGATCAGGTGAATCGCTCCTTGCGCGAGGAGCTGCTGAGCCAGTCCGAGCGCACGCGCAATCTCGAAGACGCAGTGACCAAGCTGTCCGAAAAGACGCTGTCCGGCCACGACGCCATGTTGCTGGACGAAACCGAATCGCTGCTGCGCATGGCCAAGGAACGCTACGACCTGTTCCACGACGCCCAGGGCGCACTCGCTGCCTATGCGCTCGCCGACCAGGCACTCGCCGCGGTCAACGACGGCGCCTTCTCCGGTCTGCGCCAGAGCGTCGGCGCGGAACGCGAAGCGCTGAGCAAGACGCAGACGATGAATGTGGACACCGCGCTGAACACGTTGAGCAATCTGCGCGCTGCGACCATGGAACTGCCGCTCAAGCCGTTGGATGCCGCGGCATCGGACAGCGCCCCCGGCGGCTGGTCGCGCATCATGGGCGCCCTCGATCAAGTGGTGAAGGTGCAGCGCACGAATGGCGCACCGCTGTCGGTGGCCGATGCACGCTTCGCGCGCGAGCTCGCTTCGATCGATCTGGCACAAGCGCAGGCGGCGCTGCTGGCCTCCGATCGCGACGCCTACATCGCGGCGCTCAAGCGCGCCGATGCCGGCATCGCGGCGCAGTTCGACATCAACGCCGCGCCGGTACAGCAGGCGCGCACGCAGTTGGCGAGCCTGCTTGCCCAGCCGCCCGGTGCGGCGGTGCAGCTGGGTGCGGCCCTGGGCGAGCTGCGCAATCTGCGCGCCGTGCATGCACTCAAGCCCGCGGCCAGCAGCTCGGCCGGAGCCAAGTCATGACGTTGTGGCGCTGGATACTGCTGCTGGTGATCGTGGCGGCACTGACCGCGTTCGGCTGGCATTGGGTAGCGGAAGATCCAGGCTACGTGCTGGTGCAGCTGCGCGGCTGGCAGGCGGAAACCACGGCGGTTGCCGCGATTGTGATCCTGCTGCTGGCCTGGGCCCTGCTGAGCGCGCTCTGGTTTGCCGTGCGTTGGCCGTTCGGCGCGTTCACCCGTCGCCATCGCCGGCTGAGCCGCCGGAAAATGAGTGATGGCCTGCTCGCGTTGATGGAAGGTCGCCACGGCGATGCCGAGCGCGATCTGCATCGTGCCTCGCGTCTGGATGTGCTGCGTGGTCCTGCCTTGCTCGCGGCGGCCGAGGCCGCATCGCGTCGCGGCGAAAACAGTCGCGCGCTCGCTACGCTGGACGACGCGGCCCAGGTCGCACCGCGTGGCGCCCGCGTGCTGCGCGCCCGGGTACTGCGTCGCGAGGGTCGTCCTGCTGAAGCCGTGAATCTGCTGGCGGCCGATGCCGACGCCGGCAGCCTCACGCCCGGTGGTTGGCGCGAACTCGCGCTTGCTGCCCTCGCCAGCGGCGATACGCGGCGGGCGCGACAGGCCTTGGAGCCACTGCAAAAGAGTGGCTCGCTCAGCACGAAGACCTTTGCCGTATTGGAAGGCCAGGTGCTGGCCGCTTCACTGCGCGGAGCCTCCGACGCGGCTGCGCTCAACACCCTGTGGTCGCAACTCCCGAAGACCCAGCGTCGCGTGCCTGCGGCGGTGGACGCCTATGCGCGCCAGGCGGCATCGTTCGGCATGGTGTTGCCGGCGATGGACGAAGTGGAATCGGCACTGCGTCGCGAGTGGTCGCCGCTGTTGATCGAAACCTACGGTGCGCTCGGCGGTGAAGATATCGAAGCGCGCCTGCGTCGCGCCGAGTCGTGGCTCGACGCCCATCCCAACGATGCCGCGCTGCTGCTCACGCTGGGCCGCATGTGCGTACGCCAGGGCCTGTGGGGCAAGGCGGCGCAGTATCTGGAACGTTCGCTGGCCCTCACGCCCAGCAGCGGCGCGTGGGAATCGCTGGGCGACGTCTACGCCGGCCAGGACGATGCCGCGCTGGCCCAGCGTTGTTACCGCAATGCCCTGGCGCTGGCGCGTGGCGAAGCGGTTGCCCCGTTGCCGCAGGGTGCGCGCTCGGCGCGCCTGGACACCCGCCCCATCGCGGTGGAAGAGCGCAGCGAACACGGTGTGCCGCGCTTGCCCGAATAAGCGGGCGGCAGGCCATCCATCGTCTTCAGGTCTGAATTCCCAGCTGTGCCAGTTGGGGATCGGCCATGCGCCAATGAGGCCACCGGCCGCCTCGCAGGCAGGACAAGGTGGCATCGCGCAGGCGATGCAACTGAGTTGGATCCAGTGGTGGTGACCAGTCCGGCTCGTGCACAGCATGCTCGATGCGCTCGCAATTGCCTTGGGTGATGGCGACATGCTCGGGCAGCGTGAAGGAAGGACGAGACACCAGTGGCGCGGTGACCGCTGGCACCGATGTAGCGGTTGTTGGCGCGTGCGGCTCGCTATTGAACGCATGGCTGAACACGTTGATCAACCCGATGACGCCGACGACAGCGCCCAACCTGCCGCCATAGTTTGTGCGCGTGCGTGGCGGAGCTGCCTGTCGATACGCCGCAGGCGAAGGCAGGTTGGAGAACGACTCCGCCATCGCCTTGTCTCGCGGCGGTAGTGCCGCGAATGCCTGTTCCCAGGCCGCCAGCGCTGAGCGCTCGACGCGCAGCGCGAGGTAATGCGGATAGCTCTGCAATAACTGCTGCATGTCCGGCCAGCGAAGGGTAGCGTCACGCGTGAAGTGCGAGGGTACGAGGTCGGGGCGATCGAGCGGTGGTGCGCCGCCAAGGCGATCGAAAAGGTCGTTGCAACCGGTGGCTGTCGCAGTCCGCCTCCATGCGATCTCTTCTTCCTGTACTGCACGAATCCACCCTCCACGCGCGCCCATTTGCTTCACATGGATGACGTCGTTCCAACCGAACTGGTTGCAGGCAGCATCGAACAGCGCAAGCCGTTGCGGCAGGCGCATCGCGGCAAGCCCGTCGATCAGCATGGCTTCGAAGATGGCCGTGACCTGGAGGTGTTCGCCTCGCAGGCCGATCAGCTGTTCGCTGAACACCACGTCTAACGGTTCGCCGCAGCCCAGCCGTTGCGCCAGTTGCTGCAAGGCGCGATTCGCCACGTTCACCGGCGCATGCGGATCGGGCAGCGGCATCTCGGTCGTGGCAGCAACCGTCGCCGAGGACGGAGGCAGCTGGGCCGGTGCCGGCGCGGCTGCCAGCGGAGCAGTTTCCGCGGCTGCGCCGTCGCTGGCGCGGCGACACCATGCAGTGGCGGCGGCGTACGCCTCGCGCAGCCGCGTGAAACCCCCGATGTCGGTCGACTGGTCGACCTGTTTCAGCCTCGCGGCGTATGCACGCTTGATATCAGCGGCGTCGGCCGCGGTGGTGAGGCCGAGGTGATCCAGGAACCACGGTGTCTGCATATGCGTTCGAATGTCCGGCCGAATGTCGGGTGCCACGTCGCAGGACCCTGCGGCCCTGCAACGTACCTATGGCTTCTCCGTCACTCCCCCTGACGGCGGGCAAGATCATGGCGCGCCGGCCATGGTCTGTCACGTCGGCTAACTGGCCGAGATCGCCCAGGTGATGAAGCCGGCGTTGATTGCGGTGAACACCAGGGCTACCAGGAAAATGGTGTCGGCCATGCGTTCCAGCCGATGGTTGCGGCCCAGGCTGCGCGTGCGCAGCGCCCAGTACGAGAGCAGGCACGAGGCGAGATAAAGCATCGAGTTGAAGGCCAGCAGGTCGTCGCCGAGCAGGTCCTCTTTGCGCAGCGAAATCACCACGCGAAGAATGCCGATCACGGTGAGGCATACGCCGACCATCGCGGCCGATGCGGTGAAGATATGCACGCAGATATCGTGGTCCAGGCGCGCGCGCTGGCTTTCGGGGCTGCTATCGGAGATGTCGGTCATGGCATGGCCTGGGTCGAATGCATCGAAAGATGGGAGCCCGCCATCGGCCGGCGGTTCCCGTCGAACCTTCCTGCGTTCATCGGCCAGATCATAAGGCGACTCAGTCGCCTGGGCGTACCCACCAGCGCTGTACGCGCTCGGCCAGCATCACCACGGCCAGCGAGCAGACGATGCCCAGCGCCACTTCGCCCACGCGCGTGAGGGCGATCAACCAGAACGATCCGGTATGCGGCACCAGCATGATGATGGTGGTGGTTGTGCCGCTGAGCCTTCCCGCGCTGCCAACGCCCAGCAGCCAGCAGGCGGTGATGGAGACCACGATGGCCACGGCGTAGGCGCTGTATTGCTCGCCCAGCAACAACGTGGCGCTGAAACCTACGACGCCGCCCACCAGCGCGCCGATCAGTTGGTCGCGCGAGGACGAGCGCGTATCCAGATAGGTCTGCTGCGTCACCGCGATGGCCGTGATGGCTRCCCAGAAGGCCTGCTGGGTATGCAGCAGCAGGCCCAGCCCATAGGCGCTGCTTGCCGCCAGCAGCGCCTGCAAGGCGAACCACAAGCCCTGCACCAGGCGATGCGTCCATGGCTGGTGGCGGTATACATAAGCCAAGCCCTGCTGGACGTCGACGAGGCGTCGCAGGTTGTCGCGCAGGGAGGGCTGGTCGCTCATGGGCGTGGCTACAGAGGTGTCAGATTGGCATAGGCATAGACCAGCCACTTGCTGCCGCTGTTGGCGAAGTTGACCTGGATACGCATATGCGCGCCGCTGCCCTCGGCCGTCACCACGATGCCTTCGCCGAAACTGGGGTGGCTCACGCGCTGGCCAAGCGTCAGCGGCATGCTCTCTTCCAGCGACTTCGATCCGCTGTTCGGACGTGCCCCGTAAAGCGGGCGGCTCACCTGCACGCGCGGGCGGACCTCGTCGATCAGTTCGGGCGGAATTTCCGCCAGGAAGCGTGATGGGCGCGCGAGCATTTCCACGCCATGCATGCGGCGCGATTCGGCATAGGTGATGAACAGGCGTTCGCGTGCACGCGTGATGCCCACGTAGGCGAGGCGGCGTTCTTCTTCCAGGCGGCCTTCGTCTTCCACCGAGCGCTGGCTGGGGAACAGGCCTTCTTCCATGCCGACCAGGAACACCACCGGGAATTCCAGGCCCTTGGCCGAATGCAGCGTCATCAGCTGCACGCAGTCATCCCAGGCTTCGCCCTGGCCTTCGCCGGCTTCCAGCGCGGCGTGCGAAAGGAAGGCCGACAATTCGCTCAGGCCTGCTTCCTCGTCATCGGGCGTCAGCTCGAAACGGCTGGCGACGTTGACCAGTTCGTCCAGGTTTTCCACGCGCGATTCGGCGTTGCCGCGGCTGTCCTTTTCGTAGAAGTCGCGCAGGCCGGTGTGGGTGATGGCGTGGTCGATCTGTTCGGCCAGGGCGAGCGCGTCGCCAACGCCTGCGCCCGCGAAGGCACGCGCCATGTCCTCGATCATGGTGAGGAAGGCCTTCACCGCGTTCTTTGCGCGGCCGGCCAGCTCGCTGCCGCCGCTGAGTTCGCTGAGCGCGGCCTCCCACATGGAGCTGCGTTCGGTGCGGGCACGACGGCGCAACACATCCAGCGTGCGATCACCAATGCCGCGCGGCGGTGTGTTCACCGCGCGCTCGAACGCGGCGTCGTCCTGCCGGTTGGAGGAGAGGCGTAGATAGGCCAGCGCGTCCTTGATTTCCGCGCGATCGAAGAAGCGCTGACCACCATAGACGCGGAAGCGGATATCCCGCTGCATCAGCTGTTCTTCGAAGTTGCGCGACTGCGCATTGGAGCGATAGAGAATCGCGCAATCGCGCGCCTGGCCATGCTCGGCGACGTACTCGCGGATGCGCTCGATGACGAAGCGTGCCTCGTCCTGTTCGTTGTAGGCCGCGTACAGCGCGATACGCTCGCCTTCGCCGCCATCCGTCCACAGCTGCTTGCCGAGGCGGCCGCCGTTGCGGGCGATCACGCTGTTGGCGGCTTTGAGAATGGTCGAGGTGGAGCGGTAGTTCTGTTCGAGCTTGATGGTCTTGGCGCCGGGGAAATCGCGCAGGAACTGCTGCACGTTTTCCACTTTCGCGCCGCGCCAGCCATAGATGGCCTGGTCGTCGTCGCCCACCACGAACACCTGGCCGGTGTGGCCGGCGAGCACGCGGATCCACGCGTACTGCAGCGTGTTGGTGTCCTGAAATTCGTCGATCAGCAGGTGGCGCCAGCGATCGCGGTAGTGATCGAGGATGGACGGGTTGTGCAACCACAGTTCGTGCGCGCGCAGCAGCAGCTCGGCGAAGTCCACCAGGCCGGCTCGGCGGCAGGATTCTTCATAGGCCTGGTAGATCTGCACCAGGGTGCGCGTCATCGGGTGGTCGCGATGCTCGATGGTGTCCGCGCGCTTGCCTTCGTCCTTCCATTGGTTGATCTGCCACGTCGCCTGGCGCGGCGGAAAGCGTGCCTCGTCGAGGCCAAGCCCGGCGATCACGCGCTTGATGATGCGCTGCTGGTCATCCGCGTCGAGGATCTGGAAACCTTCCGGCAGGCCCGCCTCGCGCCAGTGACGGCGCAACAGGCGATGCGCGATGCCGTGGAAGGTGCCCACGGTCAGGCCCTGGGTACCGCCCGGGATCAGCTGGTCCAGGCGGGCGCGCATTTCGCCGGCGGCCTTGTTGGTAAAGGTGACGGCGAGCACCGACCACGGCGACACGCCCACCACCTGGGTGAGCCAGCCGATGCGGTGCGTGAGCACGCGCGTCTTGCCGGAGCCGGCGCCCGCAAGCACGAGATAGTGGCCAGGAGGCGCGCATACGGCTTCGCGCTGCGCGTCGTTGAGCTTGTCGATCAGGTGGGAGACATCCATCCTGCCTATTGTACCGGGGGAGGCAAGGCCGTTCCCGCCAGGGTGCCCGAGTCGGGCCTCAGTAGTTGAGACCCGGGCTCAGCAGGTGCCAGCAGGCGATGAACGCGATGGCGGCGAGACACGTCAACAGCAGGATTGTGGCGCTGATCCGGCGCCACCAGCTGCCGCCACGGCGCCAGGCGCGCCAGCATTCCATGGCGACTCCCAGCGTACCCAGCACCGCCAGGATGCCGACCATGTGGAGCAGTCGCAGCCGCGTGTCCAGCTGGGCCACGCCCAGCCGCGGCAGCAGCAGGCACCAGCCACCCGCAAACAGCAGGTAGAGAATGGCGGTGAGCCGGCTGAGGCGATACCAACGCAGGTCCTGGTCCGTGAGCGTCGATATCTCGCGCCGACGAAGCAGCGCCACGACGGGCCACGACAAGGCGATCAGGGCGAACGCGCCGAGCATCGCGATGACCATGCCAAGGACACGCGAGGCCGGCCAGCCGCTGGCCGGCAGATACACCTCGATCGGCGACACCGTATCCACCGACAGCATGCTCACCTTGCCGTTGCGCACCAGCGCGCCGAGGTGCCGGCCGCTGGCATCATCCAGCCACAGATACGGCTTCACTTCACGCCAATGCGCTGCGCCGAACATCGGCGTAAGCAGCGTGCCGTCCGGCGCGATGCTGATGATGGTCTGGCGAAACAGGTTGCGCAGCGCGAGCAGGTTGTCGGTCGAGGTGATGCTGGAGGTATAGCGACCTGCCAGTTGCGCCGCATGTTGTTTGTCGGTGGCCAGCGTGGCCGGCTTCAATTGCGGCAACGGCGGAAAATAGCGATCGGAGAAGCGGTTCACCAACTCGCGCAGCAGAGGGTGGCCCTGGCCGCCATCGGTGGCGAGGAAAATGCCGGTGTGATGATCGGGAAACAACGCGAGCAGGCCGTTGAAGCCGGCATGGGAGCCGCCATAGCCGAGGATGATCTGGTCGCCATGATCCAGATGCGCAAAGCCCAGGGCCATACCAGGAAGACCGGGAATCGCCGCGCGCTGGTAGCTCTGCATCGTTTGCACGGTGGCCTGTTCGAGCAGTTGCGCGTTGCCGGAACGGCCGTACTGCAGGTGCGCGATCATGAAGCGCGCCATGTCCTCGCCGCTTGCAGACAAGGCCGCTGCCGGTACCGCCGTGCGCAAGTCGAACGGATGCGGCGGCGTATCCCGCTTGCCGTAATTGAGCGCCATGTCCGCCTGCAGCGGGGCCGGCAGCGGTTGTCGGAAGCTGGCGTGCTTCATCTCCAGCGGCGCCAGGATATGCCGCTCCATATAGTCGTTGAACGGCTGTCCGGACACGCGCTGCACGATGTATCCGGCGAGCGTGGCGCCGTAGCTGGAATACGCGGGAATTTCGCCTGCGGGATAGATGCGCGACGGCACCCACTGCTTCAACCAGGCGTCATAAGGCATCTGGGATGCGGGATCCGCGGCATAGCGATCCTTCAGCACATCCTCGAAGCCCGCTGTATGCGTCATCAGGTCGCGCAGTGTGATCGGCTTGCCATCGCGCGCGGGGATGCCGAAATCGAGATAGCGATTGATGTCGGCATCGAGATCGAGCTTGTGCTTCTCGACCAGCTGCATCACCGCCGTCCACGTGAACAACTGCGAGATCGAGGCAACGCGGAACATCGTGCTGGCCGGATCAACCGGCTTCTTCGCCTCGGCGTCCGCCTCGCCATAACCCTTGGCATAGAGGATTTCGCCGTCCTTCACCACCACCGCCACGGCGCCGGTCACCTCGCCCTTCTGCATCAGGGCGTTCATTTCGCCATCGAGCCAGGGCTGCAGGCTGCGGGCGTCGAGTTCGGATGCGCCCAGCTGGGTGACGGTGGCGTGCTTGGCCTCCGGCAGTGGCGTGATCTGGATCGGCGCCTGCGCCCACAGGCTGGCCGGCAGCAGCATCAGGGTCAGCGTCGCAGCGCATGTCCGCGAACGGAGACGGCTCATCACGGTGGACGCGATGGCGAGCATGCGGGACTCCTTGAAGCAGATGCGGCGGGGACGATGGGCAAGTATGCACCGCCCCTTGTGGCGTGGCGTCGCCGTGGCGTCAACGCGCGTCAGGTGGTTTTCAGCTGGAAGCGTGCGCTCAGTCGCGTTTCATCTGGGCAACGACATCGGCCAGTTCGCGCACCGCCGCTTCGGAAACCTCGCGCTGCGGCGTGATGTCCGGGTTGTTGTAGTTGCCGCCGTCGCCGATCACCTGGACCATGATGCCGTCGCTGCGTGGCACCACGCTGAGATTTTGCGTACGCAATCCGTACGTGACTTCGGGCTGCGGAATCAGCCTTGCCGTCTGCCCGCGCACGGGGATCACCGTATCGTCGTTGAACAGTGCGCGCGCACCGTAGCCCGTGGCATTGACCAGGGTGTGCTCGGGCAACTGTTGAAGCTGCTCGGCGTGTTCGAATTCGCGGATCTCGATCTTGCCGCCGGCCGCAAGATATTCGCTCATCAGATAGTTCGCATAGCTGCTGATATTGAACATCAGCGTGGTGTAGCGACGCACATAGGGTTCGGGGAACGGATGCTGGCCTAGTGATAATTCCACCGGGCGTGGCGTGAGATCGCGCACGCGGTCGGCAAATTCGCCGTACTCGGGTTCGTCCGCCACCTCACCGTGGAATTTGCCGAACGGCGCGTCGGCCAGCGAATACCCGTCGATCCATTCGATCGGCTGGCCCGGCAGGCCGAGCAGGCTCTGGTAACGCGCGTAGGAAATGCGCGTCATCATTTCCCAGCGGTCCGCCAGGGCGGGGGCGTGTGCGGCGTCGCAGATGCGCGAGTCGGGTGTCCACAGGCCCGATGCCCGCATGGAGAACACCTCCGGCGGCAAGGCCTTGGCATAGATGCGCGTGGCCAGCCCGGCGCGCTGGGCGAGCAGGGCGGTCGTGAGTCCAATCGCACCGCAGCCGACTACGCCCAATTCGCGTGCGCCGCTCGCCTGCACCATCTGCAGCGCCAGCGTGCCCGAGCCCCACGACAGCGACCAGCCGCTGCCGCCATGGCCATAGTTGTGCACCAACGTTTTCTTGCCGATTTTTTCCAGTTCGATGCGCGGACCTGCCGCACGGAACGGGCGCGTGCACACATAGACGCCGGTGATGCGGTCGGTGCTGGCGCGGATGGGGGCCAGCGATGGGGAGCAGGCGGTAGAGGCCGAGCGCGATTTCACTGCTGGCGCGGTGCAGGCGGCCAGTCCCGCGGTCGAGGCCACGGCGAGCGTGGCGCTGGCTTGGCGCAGGAATTGGCGGCGTTCCATGGGCGTTCCGAGAGGTTGCGGCGCGAAAAGCTTACACGCTCGTCATTCCGGCGCAGGCCGGAATCCAGTAGCGACGGGCAGCGGTCTTCGCGCGAACGTAAGAGATCTTCGACGCATCGCGAGAACCGAATGCACGGCAACTGGATTCCGGCCTACGCCGGAATGACGAGCTAAGGAGGCATCAGCCCTTCTTGAAGAACCCACCGAGCGCCAACAACGCGCCCACCACGATCCCCGCAATACCCACCCACTGCGGCAACGCCTTGTCATGCGTGGCGCTGACTTTAGCCGAGCCGATCTGCACGAGGGTGTCGGTGGTCTGATAGCTGCCATGGCCCAACAGGACCCAGATGCCGCCGGCCAGCAAAATGACGCCGAGGATGATCAGCACTGCACGCATGGAAAGCTCCTTGAAAAGGTGGACGGACGAAGAATCGCCAGAGCGCGTCACGCCGCTGTGAAACCGCGCCAAGTCGTCGACGCGCCACCATAGGAGCAGAGGGAAAGGGAAAAGTCGACGGCGGCGTGAAGCATGGCTGCCGCCGTCGAGAGGGGAAAGCGAGGTCAGTCCACGCGGGCGAACAGCGCGCCGTGGCCAGGCAGGCTCAGGCCATCGGCCGTCGCCGTGCCCTGGCTCAGTCCATGACCATCGATGGCAGTGAGCTTGCCCAGGCCGGCCAGCGGCAGCGCTGCCGCCGTCTTGGACAGGTTGAACGCGACCAGCAGCGTCTCATCGCCGTGCTTGCGGGTGAAGGCGAGCACGGGTTCGGGCGTATCGATGAACTGGATGCTGCCCCAGCGCAGCGCCGGCTGGGTCTTGCGCCATGCCATGAACTGACGGAAGCCGTTGAGGGTGGAATCGGGCGTCGCGTCCTGCAGCGTCACGGCCAGCGCGCGATGCTCGGCGGGCACCGGCAACCACGGATCGCCCACGCTGAAGCCGGCGTTGATGCCGCCGTTCCACGGCATCGGCGTGCGGCATCCATCGCGACCCTTGAAGGTCGGCCAGAAGGTGATGCCGTAAGGATCCTGCAGCGACTCAAACGGCACGTCCGCCTCGGTGAGGCCCAGTTCTTCGCCCTGATACACGCACACCGATCCGCGCAGCGAGCACACCATGGCGCTCAGCAGGTTGGCCAGCTTCGGCGAGGCATGGCCATTGCCCCAGCGACTGAGCACGCGCGACACGTCGTGATTGGAGATGGCCCAGCACGGCCAGCCTTCGAGCATCTGCGCCTCGAGGTTGCGCACCGTGCCGCGGATATAGCCCGCGCTGAAATCATCGGTGAGCAGCTCGAAGCTGTAACCCATGTGCAGGCGATTGCCGCTGGTGTATTCGGCGGTGGTGGCGAGCGAGTCTTCGGAGGAGATTTCGCCGATCGCGGCGACATCTTCGTACTGGTCCATCAAGGCACGCAGTTCTTCCAGGAACGCGATGTTCTCCGGCTGCGTGTTGTTGTAGTAGTGGTATTGGAACGCGTACGGATTGTCCGGGCTGAAGCCGCGGCCGACGCGCTTTTCCTCGGGCTTGGGCGGATTGTCACGCAGCTCGCGGTCGTGGAAGCAGAAGTTGATCGCATCCAGTCGCAGACCGTTGACGCCTTTGTCCAGCCAGTACTTCACCTCGTCGAGCACGGCGCGGCGCACGTCGGGGTTGTGGTAGTTGAGATCGGGCTGCGAGGTCAGGAAGTTGTGCAAGTAGTACTGCCCGCGGCGCGGTTCCCATTGCCAGGCGCAACCGCCGAACAGCGAGAGCCAGTTGTTGGGCGGCGTGCCGTCGGCTTTCGCATCAGCCCACACGTACCAGTCGGCCTTGGGGTTGTCGCGGTTCTCGCGGCTTTCCTTGAACCAGGCGTGCTCCATCGAGGTGTGGCTGAGCACCTGGTCGATCATCACCTTCAGGCCGAGCTTGTGCGCCTTGGCCAGCAGGCGGTCGAAATCCGCATTGCTGCCGAACAGCGGATCGACTTCGCGATAGTCCGCGATGTCGTAGCCGAAGTCGGCCATGGGCGAGCGGAAGAACGGCGAGATCCAGATCGCATCCACGCCAAGGCTCGCGACATAGTCGAGCTTGTCGACGATGCCCGGCAGGTCACCGACGCCATCGCCGTTGGTGTCCATGAAGCTGCGTGGATAGATCTGATAGGTGACGGCTCCTCGCCACCAGGGTGCTTCACTCATTCGCTTGTCCCGTTCCCGCCCAATGCCTGCGTCGCGCGCAGATCTAATCGCTCCGATTGCGAAGCGCGGGGGGCAGCTTAAAGGCAGAGTGCAAAGCGGACGCTTCGACTGCATACGTATTCAGAAAATCGGGATATTGCGATGCAGCAGGTAGCAAAAGGTTTCGTCGCGGAGCGGCGAAACTTGCGCTCGGCGAGGTGCGCTGAAGCTCCGCAAGCCGCGCCGTCATCCGTTTTCCGAGCGCAATGCGCAGTGGCGGCCAACCGTACGCAGACAACGGCCGTGAGACTCGCACCCCTTAGAATTTTGTCAAAGGTGCACAAAAAAACCGGGTCATGAATACGTATGCATAGGCCTGTTCGGGGTTTTTTGCAGCCCTACCATGGCCGCCACGCGACGGGGCCCTCCGAAGATTTCTCGGCTTGCACTGGCGCGTAGCCCGCGGCGGTCTGTGGGGATCGCTGCGGCAACTACAAAACCAAAGATGAAGTGCAAACCCGTGGGAGGGGAAGACGGTGGAACTGAAACGTAATGTGCTGGCCCTGGCGCTGGCGTCCGGTCTTTGTTTGACGGCGAATATTCATGCAGCGCCGGCGGATGCGGGCGCAAACGCGACCGGCACTGCCGCCGCCAACAGTGCGCAAGACGCAGGCCCGCAGACCAATCCGTCCACCAAGAAGGACGATCAGGGCAAGCCGACCCAGGACGAGCAGCTGGCCAAGAGCCTGTCCACCATCACGGTGACGGGTTACAACCAGGGCATGGAAAAGGCGATCGACTATCAGCGTTATGCCGATACGATCCAGAACGTCATCACCCCGGCCGACATCGGCGGTCTGCCTGACCAGTCCATTGCCGATGCACTGACCCGCCTGCCGGGCGTGTCCGCTGAGCGCATCGCTGGCCAGGCTTCGCAGATCAATATCCGCGGCCTCTCGGGCAACTTCATCCAGACCACGCTCAATGGTCGCGAGCAGCCGTCCACCAGCGGCAGCAACTACATCCAGTTCGACCAGTACCCGTCCGAGCTGATCAACATGGCCACGGTGTACAAGTCCTCGCAGGCTTCGCTGATCACCGGCGGCGTCGGCGGCACCATCGGCATGGAGACGGCCAACCCGCTCAATGCGCCGAAGGAGCAGAACCTCAACATCGACGCGCGCGGCAGCTACAACAGCCAGGCGGGCGATGTGGCAGGCGCCAATTCCACCGGCTATCGCGTGAGCGCGGCATGGCAGGGCAAGTTCCTCAATGACACCCTGGGCGTGGGCCTGGGCGTGGCGCAGATGTACCAGCCGCACGTGGCCGAGCAGTTCGTGGGCGAAGCCTCTGATGGCAACAAGGTCACGCTGCCCAGCGGTCAGCAGGCGTATCTGACCCAGGGTCTTCAGCTGCAGCAGAACGGCGGCACCGAGCGCCGCACCGGCGAAGTCGCCACCATCGTGTGGAAGGCCACCGACGAACTGCAGTTCGGCGCTGATGCGTTCTACTCCAAGTACAAGAACACCTCGTTCGGCTACGGTTTCCGTTCGCAGAACATGTACGGCAACCAGGCGCTGATCTCCAATGCCGTGCTTGGCCCCTACGGCACGATGACTGGCGGCACGATCACCAGCACCGGCGGCGGCAACTTCTCCAACGAGACCACGGCCGACAACTACTCCACCGACACCAGCGTGTTCTCCGGTGGCCTGAACATGAAGTGGAACCACGACCGCTGGCACGTCAACACCGACCTGTCGCTATCGCGCGCCACCAGCAACGAGATCAACGTGGACACCACGGCTGATCCGTACACGGGTCTTGGCACCGCCAACCCGCAGCTGATGGGACAGTCCACCACCTACCAGCTGGCTGGTCGCAGCCTCGGCACGGTGTCGTTCGCCAATCCGGGCGCGTACACCAACCTCAACGACCTGGCGCTGTCGCGTTACGGCGTGTACCCCTACATCTATCACGACAAGATGAAGGCGTTCCGCACCGACGTGAAGTACGACCTGCCCAACAGCGGCTGGTTCTCCGCGCTGGAAGCAGGTGTGTACGTCAACAATCACACCTACAACGCGGACCGCGAGGTCTACGTGTATGGCAATGAGTGGGGTGGCAGCGGCACCCTGCCGCTCACCATTCCGGCCAGCGCCGCCAAGGTCACCTGCTGGAGCGGCAAGTTCTCGGGCTACCCGTGCTTCATGCAGCTCAACGGCCCGGCGATTCTTGCCGCCCATGGCATCACGGCCAATCCGGTGAAGAACATCACCGACCAGAGCTGGTCGGAGATCCAGAGCGGCTCGGTCGACGAGAAGACCCGCGATGTCTACTTCATGGCGGACATCGATGCGCAGGACGTGTTCGGCCACGAGCTGACCGGTAACGTCGGCTTCCGTTACTCGCACCAGTCGCAGTACAGCAATGGCCTGCAGCAGGTGGGCAATGGCGCCGGTATTCCGATCACCGACGGCAACGGCAACACCAGCCTCGACTACGCGCCGCTCACCGTCGGCAAGACCTATTCCGACTGGCTGCCGTCGCTCAACCTGATCTACCACTTCACCGACGAAGATCAGATGCGCTTCGCCGCCGCCAAGGTGCTCGCGCGTCCGCCGATCAACCAGATGCTGGCCGGTTCGGGTTCGTGGGTGTCGACCGCAGGCAACCAGAACTATTACAACGTCTGGGGCGGCACCAGCCCGCTGCTCGATCCGCTGCGCGCGACGCAGTATGACCTGACGTACGAGCACTACTTCCAGGACTCCAGCGGTCTGGTCAGTGCCGGCGTGTTCTACAAGGACATCAAGTCGTTCGTCCAGGCAGTCACGTACAACAACTTCGACTTCGCCTCGGCAGGCATCCCGGTGCCGACCGATCCGACCACGGGCAAGCCGTACCTCAATGGCGAGTACCAGACGGCATTCAACGCCAAGGGTGGCGAAGTCACCGGCCTGGAAATGTCGTTCGCCAAGAACCACATCTTCCCGGGCATCTGGGAAGGTCTGGGTGTGCAGGCCAACCTCGCGCTGACCCACAGCACGGTGAGCAACCCGACCACGCTGGGCGGTCCGACCTCGTATATCGGTCTGCCGGGTCTGTCCAAGCGCGTGGCGAGTGCGGCGGTGTTCTATGACTACGGTCCGTTCTCGGCCCGACTGTCCGGCAACTACCGCTCGAAGTTCGCCTCCGACACGCAGATGTCGGTGACCAACCAGATGGTCACCTTCGCCGCTGAAACGGTGTACGACTTCCAGGCCTCGTACAACATCACCGACCAGTGGAGCGTGGTCTACCAGATGCTGAACCTCAGCAATCAGCCGACCCGTACCTACTTCGGTTCCGACCCGTCACAGACCGGCACGATCCAGTACTTCGGTCGTACCAGCTACCTCGGCGTCAACTTCAAGCTGTAAGCCACGATCGCGCCGGCCTCCTTAAGGAGTGCCGGCGCGATGCTTTCCGGTGCTGTGTGTTCTGCACGGCATCCACACACCGCGAGGCCCGGCGTAGCGGTTTCCGGTCCGATGCGATGTCTGCGTTCCGGTGTACCGTTCCGTCGATGGCCAGTCGCCTTCGAATGGAGCTCAGCATGTCCCGGAATCGCCTGTTCAGTTCTCTTGCGCTCGCCCTCTCTCTTGCGCTCGGCGCCGCGCCGATGGGCGCACGCGCAGCCGACGCAACACCGCCGCCTGCTTCCAATATCCAGCCATCGTCCGGCGTCTACTACGAGATCTTCGTGCGCGCCTGGTACGACACCAACGGCGACGGCATCGGCGATCTCAACGGCGTCACGGCCAAGCTCGATTACCTCAAATCGCTGGGCATCAGCGGTATCTGGCTGATGCCGATCAACAGCTCGCCCAGCTATCACGGCTACGACATCACCGATTACTACGGCATCAATCCGCAGTACGGCACGACGGCTGACATGGAGCATCTCGTCGCCGAAGCGCACAAGCGCGGCATCGCCGTGACCATGGACATGGTGATCAACCACACGGCCAAGGAACATCCGTGGTTTGTCGACGCGCAGAAGGCCGATGGCGCGCATCGCGACTGGTATAGCTGGACGTCCAAACAGCCGGATCTCAAGGCCATCAGCGCCACCGATACGCCGATCTGGCACGCCGGCAACGATGGCTGGTACATCGGTGTTTTCGGCGGCCATATGCCGGACCTCAACTACGACAATCCGGCCGTGCGCGCGGAGATGATCAAGGTGGGCCAGTACTGGCTGGGCAAGGGCGTGGACGGTTTCCGCCTCGATGCCGCCAAACACATCTACGTCGACTTCAAGTCGGACGTGCACAGCGCCAAGGCGCTGGACAAGAACGTGGCATGGTGGACCGAGTACCACGATGCGCTGGCCAAGACGCACCCGAACGTGACCCTGGTGGGCGAAGTCAGCGCCACCTCGCCGAAAGAACTCGCGCCCTACCTCAAGCCGCTGGGTTCGATTTTCGACTTCCCGCTGGCCGAGCAGCTGATCGTCAGCGCCAAGAGCGAGCGTGCGGGCCAGCTGGGCAATCTGCTCAAGGCCACCTACGACGCTTATAAAGTCGCTGGTGACACCCCGCATATCGACTCCACCTTCCTGTCCAACCACGACCAGGAACGCGTGATGAGCCGCCTCAACGGCAACGTCGAGCATATGCGCATGGCCGCCGCGTTGCTGCTGACCCTGCCGGGCCGGCCGTATATCTATTACGGCGAAGAGCTGGGCATGGAAGGCAAGAAGCCCGACGAGAACTTGCGCGAGCCGATGCGCTGGACGCGTGAAGCAGGCCCGGGCGAGTCTCGCTGGAAGCCTTCGAGTGTGAACCAGGGGCAGGCCGTGTCCGTGCAGGCCGAGCAGGACGATGCCAGCTCGCTGTACAACACCTATCGCACGCTGATTGGCTGGCGCGCCCAGAACGGCGCACTGCGCGACGGCGACCTGACCGTGGTCGCCACCGGCCTGCCCAACGTGGTCGCCTACTGGCGCAACGACGGCAAGCAGAAGCTGCTGGTGGTGCATAACCTTTCCGGCAAGAGCGCAGTGTGGAAACCTAAGGGGGATCTCCTGCCCAAGGACGCCGCCGTGCAACTGACCACCCAAGCCCACGCCGCACTGGACCATGGCCATCTCCAGCTCCCCGCCTACAGCACCGTCGTGGTGCGCTGATGCGGCCGCGCCTGCTTGCATTGGCGCTGCTGGGCGCCATGGCCGTCACGCCGGCGGCCATGGCCGTGCGTAACGACGCCAGCGCCGACCGGATGGAACTGAGCCTGCCCCAGGGCAAGCTGGAACTGCGCCTGCTGGCGCCGGGCATCGTGCAGTTGCGCGTGGACGGCACGCGCGAGCCGGCCACCCCGGTGATCGATCAGCAGGCCAGTTTCGATCCGGTCGAGGTGATGCGCGAGACGCAGGGCGACGAGYAGATCCTGCGTTCAGCGCAACTGACCATGCGCTGGAATTCGCGCCGCTCGCAACTTCAGGTGGAAGACCCCAAGGGGCGCTTGCTGCTCAGCGCCGATCTCTCGCACGCGATGGACGGCCGCTGGTCGCTGGCGCATACCAAGGGCGATCCGCAGTACGGCATCGGCGGCCTCAATGCCTTCGATGCGCAAACCGGCAATCTCCTGCGCAACAGCAAGCAGATCGCGACTGCAGGGAGGCAGGGCCATACCGGTGCGCCGTTCGTGTGGAGCACGGCCGGCTACGGCGTGCTCGCCGACGCGGAGCCGGCGCAGTTCGATCTGTCGGCCACCCGCATCGGCATCCAGGCCCCGCACACGGCGGTGCACACCATCTATCTGCTGGTGGGCGCGCCCGATGCGCTGTTCGCCCAGGTGCGCCAGATCAGCGGCGCGGCGCCGATGTTTCCCAAGTGGGCGATGGGTTTTACCAACAGCCAGTGGGGCATCGACCAGAAGGAAGCGCTGACCCTGGTGGACACCTACCGGGCCAAGCACATCCCCATCGACAACTTCACCTTCGACTTCGACTGGAAGGCATGGGGCGAGGACATGGGCGAATTCCGCTGGAACACCGACAAATTCCCGGATGGCCCCGACGGCAAGCTCAAGCAGCAGATGGACGAGCGCGGCATGCACATGACCGGCATCATGAAGCCGCGCGTGCATGTGGACACGGTGGAAGGGCGCGAAGCCACCGAACGCGGCTACTGGCTGGCGCAGTCGAAACTGGCCCCCGACTACTTCTCGCACAAGCCCGTGCGCGACGTGGATTTCGACAAGCCCGAAGTGCGCACGTGGTTCTTCAACGATGCGCTCAAGCATTCCTTCGAGACCGGCATCGTGGGCTGGTGGAACGACGAAGCCGACGACAGCGGCGTCGATACGCAATTTCTCAACATGCAGCGCGCCCTGTACGACGGTCAGCGCGGCATCAGCAATAAACGCGTGTGGTCCATCAACCGCAACTACTATCTGGGCGCCCAGCGCTACGCCTATGGCGTGTGGTCCGGCGATATCCAGAGCGGTTTCGCCAGCATGGCCGCGCAACGCCAGCGCATGCTCGCTGCGTTCGATGTCGGCGCGATGCACTGGGGCATGGACGGCGGCGGCTTCAAGGCGCCGATGCCGGTGCCCGAGAACTATGCCCGCTGGATCCAGTTCGGCGCGTTCACGCCGGTGTTCCGCGTGCACGCCGACTTCGGCCAGAAACGCCAGCCGTGGGTCTACGGGCCGATCGCCGAAAAGGCCGCGGCCGAGGCGATCCGCCTGCGCTACTCGCTGATTCCCTATATCTACAGCTATGAGTACCAGTCGCACGCCAACGGCGTGGGTCTGGTGCGTCCGCTGCAGTTCGTCTATCCGAACGATCCCGCCCAGCGCGATCGCATCGACGCATGGATGTTCGGCGATTACCTGCTGGTCTCGCCGGTGGTGGAGCAGGGCCAGACGGTCAAGCATCTGCAGCTGCCGCACGGACGCTGGATCAACTGGTTCGATGGCAAGGCGTACGAGGGCGATCGCGAGATCACGCTGAGCGTCGATGCCACGAACTGGAGCGATGTGCCGCTGTTCGTGCGCGAAGGCGCCATCATCCCGCAGCAGCCGGTGATGGACCATGTCGGCCAGCAGCCAGTGACATCGCTGGATGTGCAGGTGTTCCCGTCCGACAGCGAAACGGCTTTCAGCGTCTACGAAGACGACGGCGACACCTACGGCTACGAGCAGGGGGCTTACTTCCTGCAGGCGCTGTCGGTGCGTCGCGAGGGTAACGTGGTGAACTTCCATGCAGCGGCGGTCAGCGGCAAATTCAAGCCGGCGTTGCAGGATTACGTGCTGGCCATCCACGGCGCTCCGGCCGGCGCCGTGAGCAGTGATGGCAAGCCGCTGCCGGTACTCGGCAGTCTCGATGCCTTGCGCGCATCCACCAGCGAAGGCTGGGCGCATGGCCGTGATCGTTTTGGCGAGGTGACGTACGTGAAAGTGGAAGCGGGCAAGGCAAAGAACATCCAGCTGAACACGTCGGCGGTGCAGCCGTGAGTGGCGCGCCCATGCGTCGTGCGCGTCTCGCGCTGGCTTGCGCAGCATCGCTGCTTGCCGGCGTTGTCCATGCCCAGGCCATCACGCCCCACGGCGATGTGAGCTGGAAGGGCAAAACCGCCAGCATGAGCAGCGAGGCCAACGGCAGCTTCGTGCTCCATGCTCCAAACGGCGACCGCAGCATTGCCGCTCAGAAGTTGTCCGTGCATACGGCGAGCCCGCTGTTCGATGGCCTGTTCGCGATGGCGCAGGACGATCTCAGCCACGATGCGGTATCTGCCATCAAGGACGGTGCCTACGACCACGGCAAGGAAATTCCCTGCCGTTGCTACGCCACGGGCGAGAAGTGGCCGTATGTGTGGACGCGCGACGTCTCGTACTCGATTGACCTCGCACTGTGGCGCATCGATGCGGATCGAGCGCGCGAGTCGCTGCGCTTCAAGCTCTCCGATGTGCGCGAGCCCGCGGCCACGCAAGGCCTCTACGTGATGCAGGACACCGGTTCGGGCGGCAGCTGGCCGATCAGCACCGATCGCGTGGTGTGGTTCCTCGGTGCCAGGCATCTGCTGGGCCAAAAGGCGTTCGCCGAGGACACCTGGCGTGCGCTGAAGGACACGCTGGCGCAGGATCGTCTCTACGTCTTCGACAGCAAGCTGGGCCTTTATCGCGGCGAAACCTCCTTCCTCGACTGGCGCGAACAGACCTATCCCGCGTGGACCGAGAAAGACGTGCGCTATATCGGCGAATCGTTCGCGCTGTCCACCAACGTGTTGCACTACCAGGCCCTGCAACTCGCGGCGCAGCTGGCGGATCAGCAGCACGATGCTTCGGCCAAGGACTTTCGCGTGCAGGCGGCTGCACTGAAGCAGGCGATCAACGCGCACTTCTGGCGCACCGACCGCGGCATGTACATGAGCTACCTCGGTCCCGAAGCCATGCCGGTCGACAGTTACGACCTGCTCGGCATTTCGCTGGCGGTGACCAGCGGCGTGGCCGATACCCCCAGGGCGAAGCAGTCGCTGGACAACTATCCCGCCTGGCAGGCGGGCAGCCCGGTGATCTGGCCGGAGCGCAAGGATCAGCCGGTCTATCACAACCGCGCGATCTGGCCGTTCGTGAGTGCCTACGCGCTGCGCGCCGCGCGCACGGTGAACGACTCGACGCGCATTGCGCACGAGATGGATTCGATCCTGCGCGGCGCCGCGCTCGCCTCGTCCAATATGGAGAACTACGAGCTGGTCTCCCAGGCCGTGCATGTCGACGAGGGCAAGCTCAGTGGTCCGGTGGTCAATTCGCCGCGTCAGCTGTGGTCGGTGGCGGGTTATCTCGACATGGTGATCAGCGGTGTGTTCGGTCTCGACGATGGCGGGCACATTGAACCGAAGTTGCCTGCGTCGTGGGTAGCGCCGCTGTTTGGCGACAAGCAGAAAATCACGCTGGATCTGGCCGGCCAGCGCATCACCCTGGTGCGTCCGGCCAAGCTCGACGGTGATCTGCTGGTGACCCAGTCGCAGCATCGCGAGGGCGACGAGACCATCGTGCAGCTGAAGGCGATTCATTCCGGCGCAAAGCCGCTGCGCACCGATGCGCCGCTGTTCGCTGCGGAGATGCCCGATGCGCCCGCGGTTACCGAAAACGGCAATCGCTGGCAGGTCGGTTTCCAGGGCAAGGGCATGTTGTATCTGGACGGCCATCGCGTGGGCCCGATCGACGGCAGCCTCACGCTGCCCAAGGGCAACACGCGCCAGTGCTTCCAGCTCACGCGCGTCGGAGACGACGGTCTGGAATCCTTGCCGAGCATGGCCACCTGCAAGGGCGAGGAAACGCGCCTTGCAGGGCCAGGACCGTGGGAGTGGAAGGCGCCGAAGGATGGCTCGTTCAGCGTGTCATTCGACTATGTAAACGACCACGGGCCGATCAACACCGGCGTCACCGCCGCGGTGAAGTTGCTGGACGTGTCGTGCGATGGTGCAGCGCCACAGCGCGTACCGGTGGTGATGCCGCATAGTGTGGGCACGCAGCGCTCCGCCACGGCCACCTTCTTGACGCGGGCGGGTGCGATTTGCCGCTACCGACTGGACCAGGGATTCAACATGAGTGACTTGCGCCACAACGCGCACTACACCGGCGAGCAGGGCGGGGCGAGCGGCCCGGTCAACGATACCAAGGTCGAGGCCATGCTGGTGTCGCCGTCGCCGGTCACGGCCAAGCCATGACGCGCAAGCCCGAGCTGTCGTTCTGGCAGATCTGGAACATGTGCTTCGGTTTCCTGGGCATCCAGTTTGGATTCGCCCTGCAGAACGCGAACGTCAGCCGCATCTTCCAGACCCTGGGCGCGGACGTCGGCGATATCCCGGCGCTGTGGATCGCCGCGCCGTTCTCGGGTCTGCTGGTGCAGCCGATCATCGGTTACTTGTCCGATCGTACGTGGACAAAGTTGGGCCGTCGTCGTCCGTATTTCCTGATCGGTGCGGTGCTCACCACGCTGGCGCTGCTGTGCATGCCCAACTCGCCGGTGCTGTGGGTGGCGGCAGGGCTGCTGTGGATCATGGATGCCTCGATCAATATTTCGATGGAGCCGTTCCGCGCCTTCGTAGGCGACCAGCTGCCGCCGCGCCAACGCCCCGTGGGCTATGCGATGCAGAGCTTCTTCATCGGCGTGGGCTCGGTGGTGGCCTCGCTGCTGCCCTGGCTGCTGGCCAAGCTCGGCGTGAGCAATGTGGCGGGCGAGGGCGCCATTCCCGATACGGTGAAATACGCGTTCTATCTCGGCGGCGTGGTGCTGCTGGGCTCGGTGCTGTGGACGGTGCTCACCACGCGCGAATATCCGCCGGGTGAGCTGGAAGCTTTCACCGATGGTCAGGTCGAGACCACCGTGACGAACGCGTCGGGAGCGTGGCGCTTCGGCGTGCTGCTGATCATCGCGGGCGCCGCGCTGCTGGTGGCGATCCGCCACTACGCGCTGGAGAAAGAGCTGTATCTGCTGGCGGGCGGCCTGGTGCTGTTCGGCGCACTGTTTTCATGGCTGTCCATCACACGCAGCAGCGGCATGCTGAAGCAGGTGATGGGCGATCTCTACGGCATGCCCGAATCCATGCGCCGGCTTGCCGTCGTGCAGTTTTTCTCCTGGTTTGCTTTGTTCGCCTTGTGGATCTACACCACGGCTGCGGTGACTTCAGTGCATTACGGCACCACCGATGTCCATTCGGCCGCTTATAACGAAGGTGCCAACTGGGTGGGCGTGCTGTTTGCCGCGTACAACGCCTTCGCGGCGGTGGCGGCTGCCGCCATTCCGTGGATGGTGCGTCGCTGGGGCCTGCGCATCAGTCATCTGCTCAATTGCGCGCTGGGCGGTGCGGGCCTGCTGTCGATCCTGGTGATCCGCGATCCGCAGTGGCTGTTGCTGTCGATGGTGGGCGTGGGTTTTGCGTGGGCCTCGATCCTGTCGCTGCCGTACGCGCTGCTGTCGGACAACCTGCCGGCGTCGAAGATGGGCGTCTATATGGGCATCTTCAATTTCTTCATCGTGATTCCGCAGCTGATGGCGGCCAGTGTGTTGGGCCTGTTGCTGAGGCTGTTCTTCCATGGCCAGGCGATCTGGGCGCTGGCGATGGGCGGGGCGAGCCTGCTGATCGCGGGGCTGTGCACGTTRCGGGTCGCAGAACCGTCGACGCGGTTGGACCCGGTAGTAGCGCATTAATCTCAAAATGTAGGAGCGCACTTGTGCGCGACCGCGGACTACCAGACGTCATCGCCATCGGGTTGTCGCGCACAAGTGCGCTCCTACAGTGGGATTTCTTCAGCGTTTGACGCTGGATTTCCGCACGATCAACTTCGCCGGCAACATCCCGCTTTGTGCCGGCTCGCCGCGAATCAGCGCGAGCAAATTGTCGACCAGGATCTCGCCTGCGAGCTTGGTGTCCTGCAATACCGTCGTGAGCGGCGGACTGACGAAGCTCGCCATCGGGATATCGTCAAAACCCGCCAGCGCCACATCGTCCGGCACGCGCAGACCGTGGTCGGCGAGCGCACGCATCGCGCCAAAAGCGATCAGGTCGCTGGCGGCGAACACCGCATCGAAGCTCACACCCCGCGACAGCAGCGTTTCCAGCGCGTCGTAGCCGGACCGCTCAGTGCTTTCCGCATTGACTTGCAGCAAGGGCTCAACGTGCAGCCCGGCGTCGCTCAGGGCGCGTGCATAGCCGCGATAGCGATCGAAGAATTCAGGATAGTGGCTGGAGGCGTCGCCCAGGAAGGCGATGCGGCGGCAGCCTTGTTCGAGCAGGTGCGCAGTGACCTCGCGGCCGCCGCTGAGGTTGTCGCAGCCCACGGATACATCCGGCTGATCGGGCAGCACCGCGCCCCAGCGCACGCAGCGGGTGCCCTGGTCCACCAGCTTCTGCAGCTTGTCGCGCGTGGCCAGGTAATCGCCGTAGCCGAGCAGGATGATGCCGTCGGCCTTCATGCTGTCCGCGTAGTCGGCGTGCCAGTCGCGCGAGAACTGCTGGAACGAGATCAGCAGGTCGTAGCCGCGCTGCGCGC
The DNA here is from genome assembly GCF_056399745.1 of Dyella sp. 01N36. Taxonomy (NCBI): domain Bacteria; kingdom Pseudomonadati; phylum Pseudomonadota; class Gammaproteobacteria; order Lysobacterales; family Rhodanobacteraceae; genus Dyella; species Dyella sp. 01N36. Next base: position 66,433 of record NZ_JBFTRY010000005.1, on the reverse strand, counting down.
TGGCGCGGGTGATCGAGCCGAGCATCGAAAGAAAGAACGGATTGATATGGGACTCGTCCGCGGTCGGGTCCTCGAACAGCAGCAGGGCCAGCGTGCCGGTGTGCTTGGCGCGCAGGCCCGAGGCGTTCTTGTCGACCTTGTAGTTCAGCTCATCGACCGCGGCCTGGATGCGCCGGCGCGTCTCCTCGTTGACCAGCGGACTGCCGCGCAAGGCGCGCGACACCGTGGACTGGGAGACCCCGGCCAGGTGGGCGATATCGAATGAGGTGACTTTTCCCTTGATCTGCACGCAGCGGTGACTCTTGAGTCAGTGCGCAGATCCTAGCGGCTTGTGTGCTCGCTGTCCTTTCATGCGTCTGGGCTGGATGCCAGGCAAGAAAAAGCCCCGAGGATTAGGGGGGAATCCTCGGGGCCGGGGTGGAAAGCGAAACCCAGGGGAGAGGTTCGCTTTACCGTTTGGGCTCGTCCAGGGAGGTGGCGAGCCCGCGGATGCCGTTGCGTGCATCCGAGATATAAGAACGCGCCAGACGGCGAAAGTTGCACTGCCGCATCCGATTTTGGTTAGCAGGCGTTCATTTGACGAAAATCGAACATTTCGCTGCGCAGCCCCGCGCCGAAACTGTGGGAGCGCACCCTGTGCGCGACAGCGGCGCTGAGGGCCACCTCTCCGATGGGTCGTCGCGCACAGGGTGCGCTCCCACAGGTGGAGGAAGAGGGTGCTGGAGCCCCCCATCTCACCCTCAGTGCGCCTCATCCCAATTCTTGCCCACCCCAGCCTCCACCAGCAGCGGCACGGACAGCTCCGCGGCCGCCGACATGCGTGAGACAACCCCGGCACGCACCTCCTCGACCACATCCTGACGCACCTCGAAGACCAGTTCATCGTGCACCTGCATCAGCATGTGCGCGTCGTCGCGGGGTTGCAGCCAGTCGTGCACGGCGAGCATGGCGCGCTTGATGATGTCCGCCGCGGTGCCCTGCATCGGCGCATTCACCGCGGCGCGTTCGGCCCCGGCGCGCAGTGCCTGGTTGCGCGACTGCAGGTTTTCCAGATACAGGCGGCGGCCGAACAGCGTCTCCACATAGCCGTCGCGATGCGCCTGCTGGCGCGTCGCTTCCATGAAGGCATGCACGCCCGGATAGCGCGCGAAGTAGCGCGCCATATAGTCGCTGGCTTCGCCGCGATCCACGCCGAGCTGGCGTGCAAGACCAAACGCACTCATGCCGTACATCAGGCCAAAGTTGATCGCCTTGGCCGCGCGGCGCTGGTTGGCGCTCACTTCTTCAGGCGCCAGCCCGAACACTTCGGCGGCGGTGGCGCGATGCACGTCGCCGCCTTCCTTGAATGCCTTGACCAGCCCTTCATCGCCGGACAGGTGCGCCATGATGCGCAGCTCGATCTGCGAATAGTCGGCAGCCAGCACCACCCAACCCGGTGGCGCCACGAAGGCCTGGCGGATGCGGCGGCCCTCTTCGGTGCGGATGGGAATGTTCTGCAGGTTGGGATCGGACGAGGACACGCGCCCCGTGGCCACCGAACCCTGGTGATAACTGGTGTGCACGCGCCCGGTGCGCGGATTGACCATCTCCGCCAGCTTGTCCGTATAGGTCGAACGCAGCTTGGCCAGCCCGCGATAGTCGAGGATCAGGCGCGGCAGCGCGTGATCGTCCGCGATGGCGGCCAGCGCTTCCTCGTTGGTGGACGGCTGGCCAGTCGGCGTCTTCACCTTCGCCGACAGCCCGAGCTCATCGAACAGCACGGCCTGCAACTGCTTGGGCGAATCAAGGTTGAACTCGTGCCCCGCGCCTTTCCACGCTTCCTGCTGCAGTTCCAGCATGCGCTTGCCGAGCTGCTGGCTCTGCATGCGAAGCTCGCTGACGTCGATCAGCACGCCGCGCTGTTCCATCGAGGCGAGCACGGGAATCAGCGGTATCTCGATGTTTTCGTAGACCGAGCGCAGCGACGGCTCGCTCTCCAGCTTCGGCCACAGCGCGTGGTGCAGGCGCAGCGTGATGTCGGCATCTTCGGCGGCGTAGCGGCAGGCGGTGTCCAGATCCACCTGCGAGAACGAAATCTGCTTGGCGCCCTTGCCTGCAACCTGCTCGTACTTGATCGTTTCCACGCCCAGGTATTTGCGCGCCAGCGAATCCATGTCGTGGCGCGTGGCCGTGGCATTCCAGATATACGACTCCAGCATGGAATCGTGCTTGAGGCCGCGCAGATGGATGCCGTAGTTGGACAGGATATTGATGTCGTACTTGGCGTGCTGTCCCATCTTGGGACGGGTCGCGTCCTCGAAGAACGGCTTGAGCGTGGCGAGCACCTGCTCGCGCGACAGCTGCGCGGGCGCGCCGGGATAGTCGTGCGCCAGCGGCACATAACAGGCATGGCCCGGTTCCACCGACAGGCTCAGGCCCACGATGTCGGCCTGCATCGAATCGATCGAGGTGGTTTCGGTATCGAACGACACCAGCGGCGCCGTGGCGATCTTTGCCAGCCAGCTTTCGAACTGCGCCTGCGTGGTGACCAGTTCGTATTGGCCGGCCATCGCAAGATTCGCCGCGTGCTCAGGCTCTTGTGGGAGCGCACCCTGTGCGCGACTGGCCGTGTCGGTAGCGTCGGCTAAGACCGCTGCGCCCGCGTCGCGCACAGGGTGCGCTCCCACAGGTGTGGTTGTTGCGCCGGCTTCGGCATCCATTTCCTTAAGCGCCGCCTTGAAGTCGTAGCGCGTGTACAACTCGCGCAATGCCTCGCTATGCCGTTCGCGGAACGTCAGCTGCGATACCGACTCATCCAGCGGCACATCGAGCTTGATCGTCACCAGGTCGCGCGACAGCGGCAGCTGCGGCAGCGCGGCGCGCAGGCTCTCGCCAATCTTGCCGCCGATCTTGTCGGCGTTGGCAATCAGGTTATCCAGCGTGCCGTATTCGGCCAGCCATTTCGCCGCGGTCTTGGGGCCGCACTTGGGCACGCCCGGCACGTTGTCCACGGTGTCGCCGGTGAGCGAAAGAAAATCCACGATTTGCGAGGGCTCGACGCCGAACTTGTCCATTACGCCCGCGCTGTCGGTGGTGGTGTTGGTCATGGTGTTGACCAGGGTGACGCCAGGGCGCACCAGCTGCGCGAGATCCTTGTCGCCGGTGGAAATCTCCACCTCGATACCTTGCGCGTGCGCCTGCTCGGTGAGCGTGCCGATCACGTCGTCGGCTTCTACCCCGGCCACGCGCAGGATGGGAAAGCCGAGCGCGCCGACGATGGCGAGCATGGGGTCCACCTGGGCGCGCAAATCGTCCGGCATGGGCGGGCGATTGGCCTTGTACTGGTCGTAGAGCTGGTTGCGGAAGGTGGGCCCCGGCGCATCGCTGACAAAGGCCACGTAATCGGGCTTGGCCTTGAGCGTGGCGCGCAGCATGTTCACCACGCCAAACAGCGCGCCGGTGGGCTCGCCCTGCGAATTGGTGAGCGGTGGGAGCGCATGGAAGGCGCGGTAGAGGTAGGAGGAACCGTCGATCAGGATGAGCTTGGCCATGCCGCAATTGTCGCACGCGTGCACCGGGCTGCACGGCTGTGGGTTGAGGCGCGGCGCAACGCCGTCCCGGTCCCTCCGCGACGCTCCGGGGACGCTTCACGAGCCGTGCGGTTCGGCGCTGATATGCTCCACTCTCCACAGGAGGCCATCATCATGAAACCCGTCGCTTTGCTTGCCGTTCTTGGTGTGGCCATCGCGTCCCATGCGCTTGCCCAGTCGTCCGCCAGCCAGTTTCCGCCGGCCCCGCCGCCGCCGGGCATGAACGACCCGGGTGTGAAGGCGACGCCCCCGCCGCCGGCGCCCAAGACAGCCCCCGCGCCCAAGTCCGCCGCCACCAAGAAATCGGCATCGGGCAATGTCTCCGCGGATACGGAAGCCACCCTGAGCGCACCAGAGACTTCCTCCCCGGCCACCTCCGACGCCCAGCCGCGCGATGCCAACGGCAATGCGCCGCCGCAGGTGAGAGTGGTCACGCAGGGCGACCAGACCATCCAGGAATACAGCCGCAGCGGCCAGGTCTACATGGTGGTGGTGACGCCCAAGAGCGGCATTCCGCAGACCTATATCGTCGACCAGAAGGGCGCCTGGTCCAATCAGGCTGGCGAGCCGGTGAAGCCGGTGATGTACAAGGTGATGGAGTGGGGCAAGAGCAAGTCCGCCGAAGACCAGGACAACGGCGGCCAGTAAGTCCGTGCGACTGCCAGCGGCGAGGACCGAATGAATCTGCGCGAGAGCTGGCTGCTGTTTGCGTTGGGTTCGGCGTTCTTCGCCGCGCTGACGGCATTGTTCGGCAAGCTCGGCGTGGCGGGCATCAACTCCAACCTCGCCACTTTCATTCGCACCATCGTGATCCTGCTGGTCACGGCCGGCATTCTCAGCCTGCGCAACGAATGGGCGCGCCCCACGGGGTTGCCCACCAGCAGCTGGGTCTTCCTGGTGCTGTCGGGCATCGCCACGGGCCTCTCATGGCTTTGCTATTACCGCGCGTTGCAGTTGGGTCCGGTGAGCCGCGTCGCGCCCATCGACAAATTGAGCGTGGCCATCGCCATCGTGCTCGGCGTGTTGTTGCTGGGCGAACAGCTGAGCTGGTCGCTGGCGATCGGCGGCGGTTTGATCGTGCTCGGCGCGATCATCATCGCGGTGTTCTAGCGCTCGTCCAGTTCCGGGTAGTGGCGGAAGATGCCGTCCTCGTTGAACGCAATGCGTCGATCCGAGGCCAGATAGGCCGCGATATTCGGCCGCTCGGCCACGCGGTCCTGCAATGCACTGAGTTTCGTGGTGCGACGGCGGATGGCTTTCATCGCATTGGGAAACGCATAGTCCAGTCCCGACATCAGCTGGAACAGCGACAGATCCACATAGGAGTGGCGGCGCCCAATCGCGTGGCGTCCATCGCCACGGTCGAGCACTTGCTCGAAATAGCCCAGGAATTTGGGGATGCGCGCTTCGCAGAACGCGTTGGAACGCTTGCGCGCCTCGCTGCGTTGCTGCTCGTAGTACAGATCACCGGATATCGGGTGATGCGTGTCGTGCACCTCGGCGACGATATCGGTCACCGTCTGCTGCAGTTGCATCGCATAGCGCTGCGCGGATTCTGATGCGGGCACCAGGCCATGGCGAGGCCCCAGGTACGCAAGGATGTTGGCGGCCTGCGCAATCACCTGCTTGCCCGCGGATAAAAAGGGCGGCGCGAATGGCAACGCGCCCGGATGTTTGCCGTGCAGGAACGGCATCATGGCCTGGTCGCCCTGTTCGCGCGCGACATCGTCGTAGTCGGCGCCGGCATCCTCCAGTGCGAGCCGAACAAATTCGCCGCGTCCCTGGATGCCGCTCCAGTAGTAAAGCTTGTAGCGCATGACGAGAGCCTCAGAAGAAGAGGGCGAGGCTAGGTGCTGCGCATTCAACGAAGCGTGATTCCGGCATCGCCTCGATCATCACCGTTCGACCCCCTCAAAAAAACTGTGGGAGCGCACCCTGTGCGCGACAAGCCCTCATGACACTGGAACGTCCGGTTCTAGCCGAGACGCCCAGTCGCGCACAGGGTGCGCTCCCACAGGGCGCGGTTACATCGTGCGGGTCAGCTCGCGCAGCCGCTCCCAAACCAGCATCGCCAACGGCGACAGCGACCGCTGCCGGCGCTTGATCAACACCACCTCGCGACTTTCCTGCGGCGTCAGCGGTCGCGTCACCAGGGTGGGTGGCGGCGGCGCCAGTGCGGGGCTCACGCTGATGCCAAGCCCCGCTTCGACCATGCGGAACGTAGTGAACGTGTGGCCAGTCTGCTGCACGATGTTGGCCTCGATACCGCGGCTCGCCAGCGCGTGATCGATCAGGCGACGGCTGCCGGAGGAATAGTCGAGCAGGATCAATGGCTGCCCCTGCAACTTGCGCCAGGGCACGCGTTCGAGCTGCGCGAGCGGATGATCGGGCCGGCAGACCAGCACAAACGGATCGCGCAACAGGCGTTCGCTATCAAATTCGCCGGTGAGCGGCGGATCGATCGCCACGCCGAAATCCACTTCGCCGCCGCGCACGCTATCCAGCACCATGGTTTGCGCCTGGTCGTGCAACTGGATGGTGAGTTCGGGATAGCGCGCAGCGCAGTCGGCGATGCACTGGGGCATCAAGCCCGCTGACAAAGTGGGCACCGAGGCCACATGCACCTTGCCGCGCTTGCGCTCACTTTCCGAGTGCACGTGCGAGAGCACGCCCTCCAGTTCGTCGAGCACGCGCCCGATCGCGCTTTCCAGATAGCGGCCCGCCTCGGTGGGCAGCACTTCGCGGGTGGTGCGATCGAACAGGCGGATGCCCAGCTCCGCTTCCAGATCCGCGATATGGCGGCTCACCGCCGGCTGGCTCAGGTGCATGCTCTCCGCCGCCCGGCGGAAATGCTGCTGGCGGGCCACGGCAAGAAAGGCACGAAGCTGGCGCAGGCTGATATTCATGCCAATAGTGTATCAGTGGATCAGATAAAACGATTTGATTAATCAATGGTCTGGCAGTCCAATAGCGCAGTCCCCGATTTGCGCGTGCCACGGCCATGTCCCTGAGTCGCTTCCTGCCCGACCGCTTCACCTGCGCCCTGATCGTCACGGTGGTGCTGGCCAGCCTGTTGCCCTGCCGCGGCACCACGGCGAGCGTGTTCAATGTGCTCACCGACATGGCCATCGCACTGCTGTTCTTCCTGCACGGCGCCAAGCTCTCGCGCGAAGCCGTGGTGGCCGGCATGACGCACTGGCGCCTGCATCTGACGGTGTTGGCCAGTACTTTCGTGCTGTTCCCGGTGCTGGGACTGCTGCTGCGTCCCGTGCTGTCCCCGCTGGTGACGCCTTCGCTTTACCTGGGCGTGTTGTTCCTGTGCACGCTGCCCTCGACGGTGCAGTCATCGATCGCCTTCACCTCGATGGCGCGCGGCAATGTGCCGGCGGCGATTTGTTCCGCCTCCGCCTCGAGCATGCTTGGCATCTTCATCACGCCGCTGCTGGTTGGCGTGATGCTGGAATCGCACGGGCAGGGCGGCATGAACTGGGATGCCATCGGCGCCATCGTGCTGCAACTGCTGGTGCCGTTCGTGGCCGGCCAGGTCGCGCAGCGCTGGATCGGCCGCTGGGTGGAACGCAACCGCTCGCTGCTGTCCTTCGTCGACCAGGGCTCGATCCTGCTGGTCGTCTACACGGCCTTCAGTGCGGCGGTGCTGCAGGGCTTGTGGAAGCAGATCCCACTGCCCGTGCTCGGCGGCCTGCTGATCGTCAACGCCGTGCTGCTCGCCATTGCGCTCATCGTTACCCGCTACGGTGCGCGTGCACTGGGCTTTAAGCGCGAGGATGAAATCACCATCGTTTTCTGCGGATCCAAGAAGAGTCTCGCCAGCGGTGTGCCGATGGCCAAGGTGCTGTTTGCCGGCCATCCGCTGGGCGCCATCGTGCTGCCGATCATGCTGTTCCATCAGATCCAGCTGATGACGTGTGCGGTGTTGGCGAAGAAGTATGCCCAGAGGGTGGAAGGGCGTAGCCCCAAGGTCGGTGTCGCCGCGGAAAGCTGAAACGCTGGAGCCGGCCTGCAACGTTGGTGCCGGCCAAGAAAAAGGGCGTCCTTGCTGGACGCCCTTTTCTTTTGCCCGCGTGATTTCCTGCTTACCAGCCCATGCCCACGCCCACGCCGACCGAGCTGTCGCCACCGGTGACCGAGGCACCGACGGTGATGTTGGCGCGCTTGCTGATGGCGCGCTGGTAGCCGACGGAAATCGCCTTGGAGCCGTTGGAGAAGCCGGTGCCGGCACCGAAGCGGTTCTGCGTCTCGATGCCGCCGAGGCTGGCCGCCATCGTCATCATGGAGGTGCTCATGGCGTTGTTGCCGCTGATGCGCTTGTTGACGTTGCGGAACTGGTCGTCCATCTGCTGCTGCATGCCGGCGACCTGTTTGGCAACGTTGCCCACCTGCTGGTCCGTGTAGCTGTTGGCGCTGCTGGTGGCCGAGCTGCTTGCCTGGTTCATCTGGGCGACGTTCACCGCATCCGTGTCGGTCGCACCGGCCTTGACGTTGGTGATCTGGCGCTCGTTGCCCTGCGAACCCACCGACACGGTGTTGTCGCGGTCAGCCACAGAGCCGCCGCCAATCGCCGCCGAGTGCTCGCCGGTCGCCTTGGCCGCAGGTGCAGCGGCATCGTTGGAAGCGATCGCGTTCGACGTGCTGGTGGCCTGGGATACGACCGCGTTGAGCTGCGCCACGTTCACCGCATCCATGTCGGCCGCGCCGGCCGTCACGTTGTGGATGGTCGTGCCGCCAGCCGTCTGACCGTTGCCCAGTGTGACGCTGCCATGGTTGGCCGAGCCGTCCGCGTTGTGGTCGTACGTCACGGCGGCATTGGCCGAGCCGTCGCCGTTGATCACGCCAGCGGCCTTCAGCTGCGCCACGTTCACGGCATCCGTATCGGCGGTACCCGCCTTCACGTTGGTGATCTGGCGCTCGTTGCCCTGCGAACCTACCGACACCGAGTTGTCGCGGTCCGCCACCGAACCCGAACCCAGCGCCACCGACTGGCTCGCCGTCGCCTGCGCACCGCCGCCCACCGCCACCGACTCGCGGCCCGAGGCGACGGAGTCGATGGCTGCTGAGTTGGCGTGGAAGAACTTCACGCCGTTGCCGCCGGTCGTGATGTTGTTGATCGACTGGCTCAGGCTGGCGATGGATGCCGTGTTGCCGGCAATGGCGGCGGTGTTCTGTGCGACCTGCTGGTTGGTGGCGAACAGCTGGCTGCCGTTGACGGCATCCTTGCTGGACGCGCTCACGTCGCCTTCGGCCACGCCTGTCACCGTGCGCTCGCCCTCGGTGCCCGCCATGTCCACTCGCTTGCCGCCGGTGTCCTTGGCCACCGTCACCACCTTGCTGCTGGCGTCCTGCTTCACCAGGCCGAGCTCGCCCTGGTTGATCTGGTTGGTGAGGTTGCTGACTTTGCCTTCCACGTTCGTCACGCGTCCGTCCAGCGAGGAGATGCTGTTGGTGTTCTGGGTGACGCGGGCGTCGATGTTGCTGACGTTGGTGTTGATCGTGCCGATGTCGCCCTCGTTGGTGGTGACACGCTTGTCCAGCGAGGAGATATCCGTGGTGTTCTGCGTCACGGCCGTATTGGTCGCGTTGAGCTGCGACATGTTGACGGCATCCTTGTCGTTCACGCCGGCTTTGACGTTCTTCAGCGTGCGGGCGTTGCCGTTCTTGTCGGCAAAGTCCACCGCCGCGCCATCGGTGGCGTTGCCCACCGTCAGGTCCGCACCGGCCGACGCCTGCTGCACCATGCCCACCGAACCGCTGTTGATCTGGTTGGTGAGGTTGCTGACGCCGCCTTCCACATTCGTCACGCGGCCATCCAGCGAAGAAATGCTGTTGGTGTTCTGGGTGACGCGGGCGTCGATGTTGCTGACATTGGTGGTGAGCGAGCTGATGTCGCCTTCGTTGGTGGTGACGCGCTTGTCCAGCGAGGAGATGTCCGTGGTGTTCTGGGTGACGCGGGCATCGATATGGCTGATGTTGGTGTTGATCGTGCCGATGTCGCCTTCGTTGGTGGTGACGCGCTGGTCCAGCGAGGAGATATTCGCCGTGTTCTGCGTCACGGCGGCGTTGGTCGCGTTGAGCTGCGACATGTTGACGGCGTCCTTGTCGTTCACGCCGGCTTTGACGTTCTTCAGAGTGCGGGCGTTGCCGTTCTTGTCGGCGACGTTCACCGCAGCACCGTCGGTAGCGCCGCCCACGGTCAGGTCTGCACCGGCGGCTGCCTGCTGCACCAGGCCCACGGTACCGTTGTTGATCCGATTGGTGATGTCGTTGATCGAGGTGGTGTTGCCGGCGATGTCGCTGGTCTTCTGAGCCATGGAGGTATTGAGTTTGCCCAGCGCGGCATCGACCGTGCCGAATGCACTGCCCACATCCGTAGCGGCGCCCGTGCTGCCGTTGATGCTGTTGGCATTGGCCAGTGCATAGCTCGGGCCAGTGACGGCGCCTGTGCTGCTGTTGAACGCAGCGCCGCCGCCCAGGGCAGTGACGACCGGGGTGACCTGTGACACGTTGACCGCGTCGGTGGCAGCCGTACCGGCGGCCATATTGATCAGCTGGCGCGTCTGCGGCACAGCGCCGGCATTCGGAGTGGTGCCGCCCGGGTAGTTGGGGGCGATCGGGCCAGCGCCCAGACCCACGGAAACCACGTTGTTGCGTCCATTGTCGTTCGCACCCGCGCCGAGGGCGACGGTGCTGCGGCCGGTGGCGCCTGCCGCCGCACCGAGCGCCAGGCTGTCGACGCCGTTGGAGTACGAGCCGTAACCCATAGCGATGCCGCCTTTGAGGCTGGTCGCATGCGTGCCCATGGCGATGGCCGAATAGCCCCAGTAGACACCACCGGTACTGGCGCAGGCGGCCGATGCGATGGCGCCGGCGCCAATGGCGATACCTTCGGAGTTCGCCGTTGCGTCCGTGCCGCTGCCGTAGGTCATGGTGATCGTCCCGGTTGAGCCGGAGCAGGCATCGGTGTTGCCGATGAATTCGGCGGCGCTGACATGCGTGGATGCGATCGCGCTCATCAGGCCAACCGCGATGGTGGCCGCCACGGCGACAGCACGGCTGCCACGTGCCTTGGACATCTTCTTGCGGCCCTTGGCCAGTTCAGAGGCGACGACCCAGCGGGCGGTGACAGCGTTCCACACAATGCGATAAATGGCGTTCATGACAAGACCCTTAAGCGGAAGAGGAAAGTGATGGCCGTTTCCGTTTGGCTTGCCGGACGTCCTTGCCGTCCACGAAGCACATGGTCCGCTCGAGGGTCTGCGCGAAACATAAGAACTGTCTGATCTGGGGCGATATCAGATTTGTCTCAGGTGGGTATCCACCAAGAAAAAAGGCGCCCAGGGGCGCCTCTTTTCGTATCGCTAAAACTGCTAATCAGTGCCTGAAATGGCGAATGCCCGTGAACACCATCGCCATGCCATGCTCGTCCGCTGCTGCAATCACTTCCGCATCGCGCATCGAACCACCCGGCTGGATCACGGCCTGGATGCCGGCGGCAGCCGCCGCGTCGATGCCATCGCGGAACGGGAAGAACGCATCGGACGCCATCACCGAGCCGCGCACTTCCAGCTTCTCGTCGGCGGCCTTGATGCCGGCGATCTTGGCGCTGTACACGCGGCTCATCTGGCCCGCGCCCACGCCGATGGTCTGGCGGTTCCTGGCATAGACGATGGCATTGCTCTTGACGTACTTGGCCACCTTCCACGCGAAGATCAGGTCGTCGATCTCGGTGGGCGTGGGTGCGCGCTTCGTGACGATCTTCAGGTCCTCGGCCTTGACCATGGCGCGGTCGGCGGTCTGGATCAGCAGGCCCGAACCCACGCGACGGCAATCGTTGCCGGGATGGGCCTTGCTCAGGTCGCCGTCGGCCGGCGGCGGAATTTCCAGCACGCGCACATTGGTCTTCTTGGCGAAGGCCTTGAGCGCTGCGTCTTCGTAGCCGGGCGCGAGCACCACTTCCACGAACTGCCTATCCACGATGGCCTTGGCCGTGGCCGCATCCACCACGCGGTTGAAGGCGATGATGCCGCCGAAGGCCGAGGTGGGATCGGTCTGGTAGGCCAGATCATAAGCACGGCCGATGCCATCCAGGCTCACTGCCACGCCGCACGGGTTCGCGTGTTTGACGATGACGCAGGCCGGCTTGGTAAAACTACGTACGCATTCCCACGCGGCATCAGAGTCGGCGATGTTGTTGAACGACAACTCCTTGCCCTGCAGCTGGCGGAACGTGGCCAGCGTGCCCGGCGCGGGATACAGGTCGCGGTAGAACGCGGCCTGCTGGTGCGGGTTCTCGCCGTAGCGCAGATCCATCATCTTCACGAAGCGACCATTGGCCTGCGCCGGGAACGCGTCATGGCCGGCGATGGTGTCGTAATCGTCATTGAGCTTGAGCGCGGAGAGATAATCGCTGATCGCGCCGTCGTAGTTGGAAACGCGATTGAACGCGGCGACGGCGAGCCTGAAGCGCGTGGCGCGCGTGAGGCCGCCATGCGTTTCGATTTCCGCCAGCGCCTCGTCGTACTGGTCCGGCGAGGTGAGCACGCCCACGTCGTTCCAGTTCTTGGCGGCAGAACGCAGCATCGCCGGGCCGCCGATGTCGATGTTCTCGATCGCTTCTTCCAGCGTGCAATCGGCCCGTGCCACGGTCTGCTCGAACGGATAGAGATTGAGCACCAGCAGGTCGATCGGCGCGATGCCCAGTTCGCTCATCACGGCGTCGTCCGTGCCGCGGCGACCGAGCAGGCCGCCATGCACCTTGGGATGCAGGGTCTTGACGCGGCCATCCATGATCTCGGGGAAGCCGGTGACGTCGCTGACGTCCTTGACCGGGATGCCCGCCTCACGCAACGCCTTGGCGCTGCCGCCGGTGGAGAGCAGCTCCACGCCAGCCTGGTGCAGGCGCTGGCCGAGCGCGATCAGTCCGGTCTTATCGGACACGCTAAGCAGCGCGCGACGAATGGGGGATACGGCAGAGGCAGGCATGACGGCTTCCAGGACGGGGAAGCCGGGCATTATAGCCGCCTGGGGCGGGCGCCGCCTGAAAGCGGGCGGTGCGCCAGTTGGATGGCCAAATGCAAGGGGATGCGCGCCACCGGCGCGCATGATGCAGCAGTGTTACAGCAGGCCGTGTGCGGCGAGCTTCTTGCGCAGCGTGGCGCGATTGATGCCGAGTACGGCAGCCGCGCGACTCTGGTTGCCGTCGTGCCAGGCCAGCACTTCACGCAGGAGGGGGCCTTCGACTTCGCGGATGACGAGCGCGTGCAGACCTTCGTCGCATTCCGTATCGCCGATATCGGCAAGATAGCGGCGCACGGTGCGGCTGACGCATTCGCTCAAGGCGCTCTGCGACGATGTCTCTTTCGGAGACTCGCTGGCAGGCAGTCGTACGGCGTTCACGGGCATTTCCCCTCACGTTCTAACGCAGCGACTACGTGGGCCGCTGCAGTGTTTATGGCAAATACCGCTGGCGGCGGCTCGCATGGAACGCCGGGTGCAGCACAAGACGAAGGAGCGAGTGTACCCTCGCGTGCCGAGAATTTTAAGTACCCGTTTGGCGGGACCGCATTTGGATCACGCAACCAAAATGTCCTATGGACATTCACTTGCATTGGTGGCACGACATGTGCCTGTGTGAATCCGGCGAACCGGCCTGAGACGATGCCGGCCGCTGCATGGCGCGCCATCAAATGGACGTCTATTCGAAATCGAACTCGAACGCCACGGCCTTGCCGCTGGGATCTTCCACTTCAAGCATCAAGGCCGCGCTGCCATCGGGCGGTATGCCTTTTTGCAGAGTGGCGTTGTCGCCGAGGTATTCGCTGGGCCGCAGCCGCCGCATGGCGAGCTTGCTGCCGTTCGCATCGGACAAGGTGATCGACACCACCGGATAAGGCTGTGCGAACGGCGCGTCGTTGTGCACGTTGGCGGTGATCAGCAGCGCGCCCGGCACCGATGGATGGGCCTGCACGTCGCGCGCGACCAGGCTCAGCCGCGTAATGTCCTGCACGAGAGGCAGCTGGCAACCCATCGTGTCGCAGGCCTCTCTCAGCAGCGGGCCCGCCGTGTCGTCGCTGATCAGCGCATCGCGCTTGGCCCATGCCAGCTGCCCGCCCAGTGCCAGCAGCAGCAGGCTGCAGGCGGTGATCCAGGGCCAGCGGCGCTTCTTCTCCGGTTTGCGCGCGAAGCGCGGCGCCACCACCAGGTGGGCGAATTCGTCGAGCACATCGTGTGGTGCCGGCGCCTCCGCCACGACCGCCGGCTCCGCCGATGGCCGATAGACCGCCAGATCCAGCCGCGGTGGCGTCTCGGGCATGCGCGGGGGCAGGTGCTCGAACGGCTCCGGCGGCAGCTGGTCGCTCAGGCTGGCCAAGGCATCGAATACCGTCTCGCAATGTCCGCACACGACCTCGCCGCGCGCCTGCGCAAGCGTTTCCGTGTTCAGCGAGAACACGGTGAGGCATTCGGGACATTGGGCGTACATGCGGACCGTGGTGACCGGATTGCAACAAGCCTAGTGCACCGCGCGAGACAAATCACCCGCGGGCATGCCGGTATCGTGAACGGTCACTCAGTGGCTCTGTACTAGCGCGTCCCTGCGCGTCGGCCGCTGATGCGCACCCAGTCTTCCTGGGTATCCACGCGCAAGTCCTCGAACCACTCCGCATAGCGCGCCAGCAGCTCTTCTTCCTGGCCGTGCAGGATGCCGGAGATGGCAAACGGCGCGCCTGGCTTGGCGGCGGCGGCAAAGGTCGGCGCCAGTTCGCCCAGCGGACCGGCAAGGATATTGGCGATGAAGACGTCCGCCGGTTCTGCAATCAGATCTTCGGGCAGATACACGGTGAGGCGATCGGCCACCTCGTTGCGTTCGGCGTTGTCGGCCGAGGCGATGAGTGCCTGGGGATCATTGTCCACGCCCACCGCGCCGGCGGCGCCGAGCTTGAGCGCGGCGATGGCAAGGATGCCCGAGCCGCAGCCGAAATCCATCACGCTCTTGCCCTGCAGATCCAGGCTGTCCAGCCATGCCAGGCACAGCGCCGTGGTCGGGTGCGTACCGCTGCCGAAGGCGAGGCCCGGGTCCAGGCGCACGACCACGATGTCCTCATCGACGGGCGGCTCGATGTTCCACGGATAAATCCACAGGCGCCGGCCGAACGGCATCGGCTTGAACTGGTCCATCCACGCGCGCTCCCAGTCCTCGTCGGCCACGTCGCGGAACAGCATCTGGTCCGGCTCCAGCCACGGCAGCAGGTCGCCCAGGGCTTCGCCCAGGCCGCGCCGATCCGTCTCGGCTTCGAACAGCGCGTTGAGCGTGATGGTCGGCCACAGCGGCAGTTCGCCCACGCCGGGCTCGAAGATGGCCTGCTCGTCCGGCGTTTCCGCATCGGCGTCCTGCAGCGTGATCGAAAGCGCGCCCAGATCATCGAGCGCCTCTTCGACACGAGGCTGCTGTTCGGCGCGGACGGTGAGGGAGAGTTCAAGCCAGGGCATGGGGCGATCCTGCGATATTAGGCGTGCATTGTCGCCGAAGTGGGGGCTACGGTGTCTCTCTCCCTTGTAGGAGCGCACTTGTGCGCGACCGCGGAGCTTCGGTGCGCCTCGGTGGCTGGTCGTGGCGCGGTTGCCCGGCGAGTTCGCGAATTTGAATGGTGGGGCTAGCGTGCGGTGTTGCGGTCGCGCACAAGTGCGCTCCTACAAGGGGCCTGCGGGCGGCACACCCAAAAAACCATCGTGCTTGCGGTAATACTCCAGCGCACGCGCGAAATCCTCTAGTGTGGGCGACGGCTGCTGCCGCGGCTGCACAAACAGCACTTCGGCGAAATCCGCCGCTTCAAGAAAATGGCCCAGCTCATGTTGCGCAGCGAACTCAGGCAGCGCGGCGCCGTGATCGGCAATCAGCGCTTCTTCCTCATCGCCGACGTGCGAGAGATACAGCCTGCACGAAGGCTCGGTGATCTTGCCGCGGATATAGACCCAGGCATAGCGATCCCAGCCATCGCCTTCGTCGAAGGCCTCGGTGATGGCGTCGATCGCTTCGCGCAGTGTGAGCAGGGCAGACATCGTGGTCAGGCAAACCGGCGAGTCGTCGGGACGACTCGCCGGCCACACATCAGCCGCCGTGGGCGGCCTTTTCCTTCTGTTCGGCCATGCGCTTTTCCAGGTAGTGGATGTTCTGTCCACCCTGCTGGAAACCGGCGTCGGCCATGATGCGCTGCTGCAGCGGGATATTGCACTTCACCCCTTCGATCACCGTCTCGGCGAGCGCCAGGCGCATGCGCGCGATGGCGGTTTCGCGATCCGGGCCGTGCACGATCAGCTTGCCGATCATCGAGTCGTAGTTCGGCGGAATGCGGTAGCCGTCGTACAGGTGCGTATCGACGCGCACGCCCGGGCCGCCCGGCGCCTCGAAACGTTTGACCGTGCCCGGCGAAGGCAAGAAGGAGTCGGGATCTTCCGCGTTGATGCGGCACTCGATCGCGTGACCGTGGATCTTGATGTCCGACTGCTTGATCGACAGCTTCTCGCCACCGGCAATCAGCAACTGCTCGCGCACCAGGTCGATGCCGGTGATCAGCTCGGTCACCGGATGCTCCACCTGGATACGGGTGTTCATCTCGATGAAGTAGAAGCGGCCGTCTTCGAACAGGAATTCGAAGGTGCCGGCGCCGCGATAGCCGATGCGCAGGCACGCATCCACGCACACCTTGCCGATCTGCTCGCGCAGTTCCGGCGTGATGCCCGGTGCGGGTGCTTCTTCGACCACCTTCTGGTGGCGACGCTGCATGGAGCAGTCGCGCTCGCCCAGATGGATGGCGTTGCCCTGGCCATCGGCCAGCACCTGGATTTCCACGTGGCGCGGATTTTCCAGGAACTTCTCCATGTACACCTGATCGTTGCCGAAAGCGGCCTTCGCTTCCTGCTTGGTCATGGTGACGGCGTTGCCCAGGTGAGCCTCGGTGYGCACCACGCGCATGCCGCGGCCACCGCCGCCRCCSGCSGCCTTGATGATSACCGGGTAGCCGATCTCGCGCGCAATGCGGATGTTCTCTTCCACATTGTCGCCAAGCGGGCCACCCGAGCCCGGCACGCACGGCACGCCGGCGGCCTTCATGGCGCGGATCGCTTCCACCTTGTCGCCCATCAAACGGATCACGTCCGCGGTGGGGCCGATGAAGATGAAGCCCGACTGTTCCACCTGTTCGGCGAAGTCGGCTCGCTCGGACAGAAAGCCGTAACCCGGGTGGATGGCCTGGGCGTCGGTGATTTCCGCCGCGGCGATGATGCGCGGGATATTGAGATAGCTGTCGATGGACGGCGCCGGGCCGATGCAGATCGACTCGTCGGCCAGGCCTACGTGCTTGAGATTACGGTCTGCGGTGGAGTGCACCGCCACGGTCTTGATGCCCAGACTGTGGCAGGCGCGCAGCACGCGCAGGGCGATTTCGCCGCGGTTGGCGATGACGACTTTTTCGAGCATGGGCATGATCGGTCAGCCGGCTCAGGCGATCACGAACATGGGCTGGTCGAATTCCACCGACTGGCCGTTTTCGAGCAGGATGGCCGTCACGGTGCCGGCCACGTCAGCCTCGATCTGGTTGAACATCTTCATCGCTTCGATGATGCCCAGCGTCTCGCCAGCCTTGACCTGCTGGCCGACCTTCACGAAGGCCGCTGCGCCCGGGCTGGACGAGGCGTAGAACGTGCCGACCATCGGCGCCTTCACCACATGACCGGCGGGCAGGGCGGCCTCGGCAGGCGCGGCTTCCACCGGCGCGGCGACGGCGACGGGCGCGGCCACCATCGGGGCGGCCTGCATTACCGGGGCGGCGGTCATGGTGCCCTTGGGCACGCGCGACAAACGAACGACCTCTTCGCCTTCCTTGATCTCAAGTTCCGCGAGGTTGGATTCCTCGAGCAGGTCGATGAGCTTCTTGATCTTGCGCAGGTCCATGGTTCAAACCTTTTCGTTGAGGCCGCCGCAGCGGCCGGAATGGGAATATGTGGGCGACAGGCCCGGGATTCAGGAGGCGGACGCGCCAGCGCGGTCCAGCCGGTTCAGGGCGGCATCCAATGCCAGCCGGTAGCTGTCTGCGCCAAAACCGCAGATCACGCCCACGGCGATGTCCGAGAGGTAGGAATGCCGGCGGAACGCTTCGCGGGCATGCACGTTGGACAGATGCAGCTCGATGAACGGGATGGCCACGCCCGCCAGCGCGTCGCGCAGGGCGATGCTGGTGTGGGTGAAGGCGCCCGGATTGATCAGGATGATCGCCGTGCCGTCCAGGCGGGCCTGGTGGATGCGGTCGATCAGGGCGTGCTCGGCGTTCGACTGGAACGCTCCCAGGCCGTGTCCGGCGCTCTGGGCACGCTGCATCAGCGAGGCGTCGATATCGGCCAGCGTGTCGCGTCCGTAAACCTCCGGCTCACGACTGCCCAGCAGATTGAGATTGGGTCCGTGCAGGACCAGGATCTTCGCCACGCCCTAACCTTGGGTTGTGCCGGCAGGGCCGGCGTCCGGCGCGGAGTGTGCGCGCCCCGGCGGATGTTGTCCAGTTCGGCGCAGTTCGGCGATGTTTGAAGGAGAAGTTAGCGTTAAACCGTGCGGCGACGTATGGGTGCCGAAACCGCGTCAGGGCGCGGCTGGCGCGGCCCAGGCCTTGAGGTCGTCGGCATCCAGGACACCCCGGCGACTGAACAGCACACGGCCGTTCTCGTCCAGAAGCACGCTGTACGGCAGCACTTCGCCGACGTTACCCAGCCGCAGCGAGGTGCTGGGGCTGTCGAGGCTGCCCAACAGGATCGGATAGTTCACCGGATGGGCGGCCAGGAAGGTTCGCACATTGGCCGGATCGTCCATAGCGACGCCGACGATGATCGGGCCTTTTTCGCCGACGTTGGCCTGTGCCTGCACCAGCGCGGGCATCTCCTTCAGGCACGGCCCGCACCAGCTCGCCCAGAAGTTGATCAGCACGCGGCGGCCGCGGTACTCGGACAGGCGATGTTCCTTGCCGTCCAGGTCGCGCAAGGCCACGTCGGGTGCTATTGCTCCCACCTGGGCGACCTGCACGCCTTGCGGCACACGGGCGCGCTGGCTGGAGTGCTGCAGCCAGCCGCCCACACCGGCGACCAGCACGGCGGCGCCCAGAATGATCCAGTTGCCGCGGCTGATCATGGGTTGGCGGCGACCGGCGTGCCGGCGGCCTTGGTCAGCGCATCCTCGACCAGCGACGAAGTGAGCACCGTCGGCAGCATGCGGCCTTCGCCGCCGTCCTTGGGGAATACCACGTAAAGCGGCACGCCCGGCGAGTGGTACTGCTGCAGGAAGGCGGCAATGGTCGGGTTCACATCGGTCCAGTCGCCCTTCATATAGACCGCGCCGGTCTTCTTGAGCAGGTCGCGGAAGGCGTCGGTGTCGAGCACCGCATGCTCATTCGCCTTGCAGGTGACGCACCAGTCGGCGGTCATGTCGACGAACACCGGCGTGCCGGCCTTGCGCAGTTCCGCGAGCTTCTCCGGCGTATAGGCGACCACGCCGTCCGTTGCGACTGCAGCCTGCGTCGGCGCCTGCACCTTGGACAGATAGAACAGCGGCACGACGGTGAGTGCGAGCAGGACGACCACCGCCACCCGGCTGAACGCGCCCCGCGAACGGCTGCGCTCGAACCACCACAGCGTGGCCGACAGCAGCACCACGGCCACCAGCACCAGGCCCACCGCATCGGCGCCGCGCTGATGCGCCAGCACCCAGATCAGCCACACGGCGGTGAGGTACATCGGGAACGCCAGCACCTGCTTGAGCGTTTCCATCCACGCGCCCGGCCGCGGCAGCATCCGCGCCAGCGCCGGCACGAAGCCTATCGCCAGGAACGGCAGGGCCAGACCGATGCCCAGGGTCAGGAACACCAGCAAGGCATTGATCATCGGCGCGGCAAAGGCATAAGCCAGCGCGCTGCCCATGAAGGGCGCGGTGCACGGGCTGGCCACGGCCACCGCGAGCACGCCGGTGAAGAAGTCGCCCGCATGGCCCGAGCGCGAGGCCAGGCCCGAGCCCACATTGCCCAGCGAAGTGCCAAACTGCACCACGCCCGACATTGACAGACCCACGGCCACCATCACGCAGGCGAGCACGCCCACCACCACCGGCTGCTGCAACTGCGCGCCCCAGCCCAGCGCATGGCCGGCCGAACGCAGCGCGACGATGGCGACGCCGATCAGCGCGAACGTGCTCAGCACGCCAGCCGTATAGAAGAGGGCGTGCGAACGCGCCTTGGTATGGCTCTCGCCACTTTCCAGCAGACCCACCGCCTTGATCGACAGCACGGGCAGCACGCAGGGCATCAGGTTCAGCACCAGGCCGCCGCCCAAGGCCAGCAGCAGCGCGGTGAGCAGGCTCACCTGCAGCGGAGTGGTGGCCAGGCCGGCCGGAGGCATTTCCGGCGCCGGCTCGGCGGCAGCGCCGCTGGTAGGCGTCGTCGCGCTCAGGTCGATGGTGAGCGCGCGGGTCATCAGCGGATAGCAGATGCCGCCGTCCTGGCAGCCCTGGAAACTGGCTTCCAGATTCACGCTCTTGAGCGCCGACGTATCGCCTTCAATGGCCACCGGCAATTCGATCTGGTCGAAATAGACCGTGGTCTTGCCGAAGTGCGCATCCTCATGTTCCACGCCAGCCGGCCACTCGGGCTTGGCAAGGGTCAGGCCGTTGGCATCCTTCAACTTCAGCGCGGTCTGGTCGCGATAGAGGTAGTAGCCCTTGGCCACGGTCCAGCGCAGCAGCAGGTGCTGGCGGTCCTTGGCGAGCGCCTCCAGATGGAAGGCTTGTTCGGCGGGGAGGGTGGCGCCACCGCCGCTCTTGCTGGAACCGAGCTTGCCCAGCGCCGCGCTCATCGCATCGCCGCCGCCGGCCACGCCCGCACCGGCCGGCACCGGCAGGCTCAGCTGCTCGGTATGCGGCGGATAGCAGATCTTGGGATCCACCTCGTGGCAGCCCTGGTACTGCACGCTGAGCTTCAGTTCGGTGGCGCCTGCCGCGACGGTGTACGGCACGGTCGCGTCGACGCCGTGGTGATAAGTCTCCACGTCGCCGAGATACTCATCGTGGTGCTTCTCGCCGTCGGGCAGCTGCGCCTCGCCCAGCGTCGCCCCGTCCGCCGCCTTGAACTTCATGCGGCCGCGGTAGAGGTAGTAGTCCGGCGCAATCGTCCAATGCAGCTTCACCACGCCGGGCGTGGAAGCGTCGGCGGTCAGCTTATAGGCCTCGGTCACCGGCAGCAGGCCGTCCAGATCATCCTGAGCCAGCGCGGGCAAGGCGACCAGCAAGAGGCAGAGCAGGCTGAGGAAGCGGGCGGCCAGTCGGCCAGGGTGGATCAGGCGCATTGCAGCTCCAACAAGGAGAGACCCGCGCCGGGGCGCAGGTGAACCGGGATTATGGCTCAGCTTGCCGGCGGGCCGGGGAAAACCCGCCGGAGCTCAGGAGTGTTCTACAACTACTTCGCTTGACGCGGGCCCGCGGTTACGGCGCAGACGCAGCAAACCGGTGGTGAGTGCCACTCCGAGCAGGATAACGATGCATCCGCCGGCCATCGCCAGGGTGACCGGTTCATGCAGGAAGATCAGGCCCCACACCACGCCGAACACCGGGATAAGAAACATCACCACCATGCTGCGCGAGGCCCCCACGCGGGCCATCAAGCCGTAGAACAGGACGTAGGCGAGCGATGTGCACAAGGCCGCCAGGCCCAGTACGGCCAGCCGTGCCGTCAACCCCGGGGTCCTGACGGGCCACATCCAGACGGTAAAGGGCAGCAGCAATACGGCGGCGGCCAGCTGGCTGCCGGTGGCGACACTGAGCGGCGTGACGCCGCTGCGCAGGCGGCGATGGCTGTAGTGCGCGCCAAAGGTGTAGCAGACATTGGCACCCAGGCAGGCGGCCATCGCCCAACCCATGGCATGCGTGCCACCACCAAAGCCCACCGTGCCGGCCACCAGCCACACCACACCGGTAAAGCCGATCACCAGGCCGCTGGCCTGCATCGGGCTCAGCTTCTCGCCCAGCAGCATCCAGCCCGACAGCGCGACCAGCAGCGGCGCAATCGCATCGGAGATGGCCGAAACGCCTGCCGGCAGACTCTGCGCAGCGAATGAGAACAGCACGAACGGCAGCGCTGAATTGGCGATGCCGACGATGGCGATGTCGCGCCAGTGCGTGCGCATCTCGGTCACCCGTGTGCGTGTCAGCAGCGGGGCCGAGCAGATCGCCGCGCCGATGGCGCGCATGCCGGCCAGTGCCATGCCGCCGAACTCGTTCGCGCCCATGCGCATGAACAGGAACGAGGCGCCCCATAGGGCTCCCAGAACTACGAGTGCAGTGATGTCGGAGGTTTTCATGGCAGTTCTTTGCTCGTCATTCCGGCGCAGGCCGGAATCCAGTAGCGATTAGGTTTGGTTGTCGCGAGTGCGCACACCGGCTCCTCGTGCGAAAGCCCTGCTCATCGCTCCTGGATTCCGGCCTGCGCCGGAATGACGAGGGATGAGAGGTGGCTGTCGATTTGGAAGTCTAGCCGCCCATTGCGTCAGAACCTGTCAGCAGTCTTCAGGCCTTGGGCGCTGCACCCTGGCCAAACAACACGCGGCGTTCCTCGTCCGACAGCGGCTGTTTCGGCGTGTACGCATTCTCGACACCTTCATACGTGCGCACCGTGGCCGGCCGCTGCGAGATGGCGATAAACCAACGCTCCAGGTTCGGGAAATCCGCCAGGTTCTGGCCATGCGCCTCATGCGGCACGATCCACGGATAGCAGGCGATGTCGGCGATGGAAAACTCGCCCGCAATGAACTCGCGTCCTTCCAGCCTGCGATCCAGCACGCCGTAAAGCCGTGCGACTTCGCGGGTGTAGCGGTCGATCGCATACGGCACCGGCTCGGGCGCGTACACCTTGAAATGCCCCGCCTGGCCGGCCATGGGGCCCAGCCCCGCCACCTGCCAGAACAACCACTCCAGCACCTCGATGCGGGCGAGGCTGTTGTTGGGCAGGAATTGGCCGATCTTCTCCGCCAGATAGAGCAGGATCGCCCCGGACTCGAACACCGTCACCGGCGCGCCGCCCCCGGCGGGAGCGTGATCGACGATGGCCGGGATCTTGTTGTTGGGCGAAATGGCCAGGAATTCGGGCTTGAACTGCTCGCCCTTGCTCAGGCTCACCGGGGTGATGAAGTACGGCAGGCCGGCCTCTTCAAGGAATAGCTTGAGCTTCAACCCATTGGGCGTGGCGGCAAAGTACAGCTCGATCATGGCGGGGGCTCCGTGGAGTGGATGGCGACAGTGTCGGGTTTTCACTGGTCTTGAAAAAGATCCAGAACAAGGGAATTCTTTAGGACCAGTCAGCCTTATCGGACACCGCCATGGAACAACCCCTGGCTTTCCCGCTGGATATTCCCCTGCGAGGCCGACTGCAGGCGCTGCATGGACAATTGCGGGCGGCGATCCTGGATGGCCGTCTTCGCATGGGTCAGCCCTTGCCCTCCACGCGCGCGCTGGCGACCTCGCTGGGCCTGTCCCGCAACACCATTGTGGCGGCCTACGACCGCCTGCTCAGCGAAGGCTATATCGTGGCCCGCCAGGGGGCGGGTTATCTGGTCGCCCATGCGGGGCCAACGCAGTCGACGGCACCGCGCTCGACCGGTGGTGAGGAAAAGCGTCTGCAACCGCAATGGCGCGACGCGATCTTTCCCGCGCCGATGAATGCCTTGCCGCCTGCGCGCTACGACCTTCGGGTGGGCCTGCCCGATGCCGCCCGTTTTCCCTTTGAGGCATGGCGCAAATTGTCCGCAAGGGCTCTGCGCTCGTTGTCGCGCACGCCGTCGTTCTATGACGCGGCTACCGGGCGCGAGGCATTGCGCGAGGCTATTGCCGGGCATGTGTCGTTCACCCGTGCTGTCACCTGCAGCGCGGCGGACATCATGGTGGTCGGCGGAGCGCAGCAGGCCTTCGATCTGCTGGCGCGCATTCTGGTCACGCCAGGGCACACGGTGGTGGCGGTGGAAGATCCCGGCTATCCGCCGCTGCGTCAGACCTTCGAAGCCGCTGGCGCGCAGATCGTGCCCGTGCCGGTGGACGACGAAGGCCTGGTGGTCGAGCAGATTCCACGCAACGCACGCGTGATCTACGTGACGCCGTCGCACCAGTTTCCGTCCGGCATGGCGATGTCACCCGCGCGTCGAGCGGCCTTGCTCGACTTCGCGCGACGAAACGACGCGGTGATCATCGAGGACGACTACGACGGCGAATTCCGCTACGGCGGGCGTCCGCTCGATGCACTGCAGACCTTGGATCGCGACGGCTCGGTGTTCTACATCGGCACGTTCTCCAAAAGCCTGTTTCCATCACTGCGGCTTGGCTATGTGGTGGCGCCCGAGTGGGCGATGCCCGCACTGGCCTGCGTGCGGCAGCTCGGCGACCGGCACAGCGACGTGCTGGCGCAGGACACACTCGCGTTGTTCATCAACGAAGGTCATCTCGCGCGGCATGTGCGCAAGATGCGACGCATCTATGCGGAGCGGCGCGAGGCACTGCTCGAAGCGTTGGCGCGGCACGCGGGCGACGCCCTGCAGTCGCTGGCCTCAGATGCCGGGCTGCACATCGCCGTGCAACTGCGCTGGCCGGTTGCGGCGAGCCAGCTGGTCAGGGATGCGCAGGCGGTGAACATGCGTATCGAAGCGCTGGGCGATTACGCCATCGGCAGCACGCGGCCGAACGGCCTGGTGTTCGGCCTGGGAGGCATGCCGGCCACGCGCATGGACGAGGCCGCGCGCGTGCTGGCCCGGTTGCTCCAGGCACATCGCCCGGCTTAGCACTGGTTCTCTCATTTCCGCGAAAACTGGATCTGTTTAAGTACCACCGGGCAGCGGAACATGACCCTATCTTTCCGGGGATGCATCGCCATGCGTTATCTGATCCTTCTTTGCCTGCTCCTGGCCTGCGCGTCGACGCATGCTTCCGAGTCCGGCCAGTCGCGCGCGGAATCGGCCGGGCGCAGCCTGATCGGGCAGCCAGCGCCGCGCATGGTGGTCAAGACCATCGATGGCCAGACCATTGACCTGGGTGCGCTGTACGGCAAGAAGGCGGTCTACCTGAAGTTCTGGGCGACCTGGTGCGTGCCCTGTCGTGAACAGATGCCGCATTTCGAACGCACCTACGAACAGGCCGGCCCGGACATGGCGGTGATTGCGATCGATGTGGGTTTCGACGATAGCGTCGACGAAGTGCGCAAAGTGCAGAAGCAGCTGGGGCTCGGCATGCCGATCGTGTTCGACGACGGTTCGCTGGGCGAGGCCTTCCACTTGCGCGTGACGCCGCAGCACGTGGTGATCGGTCGTGACGGACGCATTGCGTATGTGGGTCATATGGCCGATGAAAAGCTCGACGCTGCATTGGCGCAGGCACGTCGTCCGGCGACCGCCAACCTCGCGTCTGCCGCCGTGCCGAAGGACGAACCGCATTACGACGTGGGCGACCGCGTGCCCGCATTCGAGCTGCACACGCTCGATGGGAAATCGCTGCCGGCATTCGAAGCAACGCGACCGACCGTGCTGCTGTTCCTGTCGCCGTGGTGCGAGTCGTATCTGGCCAAGAGTCGTCCGGCCATTGCGCAGAGCTGCCGCAGCGCGCGTGAACGCGCCGATGTGCTGGCGCGCGACAGCCATGCGCGCTGGCTCGGCATCGCCTCGGGTCTGTGGGCGAGCCACGACGAGCTCGCCGATTACCAGCGCGAGCACAAGATCGCGATGCCGCTGGCGCTGGACGACACGGGCGCCCTGTTCCGACGCTTCCGCGTGATGCACGTACCGACGCTGATCGTGCTGGATGCGCAGGGTAAAGTGATTCGTCGTACGGAAACGGTCGATGACGTGCTGCCGATACAGGCAGCGGCCACGGCCACGAGGCGTTGATCATGCGGACGACCCTGTTTCTCGCCGCGATGTTGATGCTCGCTGCCGCCGTGCCCGCCAGAGCGACGCAGGACAATACCCTGCTCACAGCAGCGTTGACACAGGCGCCCGGCAAATCGCTGGAAGCGCTGCGAGTAAGCTATGCGCCCGGCGAGGCGTCCAAGCCGCACTCGCATGACCGCGATGCTTATGTTTACGTAGTGAGCGGCCACGTGCGCAGCCAGGTCGAAGGGCAACCGTTGCGGGTCTATGCGACGGGCGACAACTGGTTCGAGCCGGCAGGCGCCCGCCATCTCGTCAGCGCCAACGCCAGCAGCACGGAGCCCGCCACCATCCTGGTGGTGTTCGTCGGCAAGCCGCAGATACCGCACAAGTAGTCAGCGATTCGTGCGGTACCGTTCGAGCGCGTCGCCGAGCTGCTCGCGCAGCGATGCCAGATACGGCGCGTAATGCGTCCACTGGTCGATGCCGTCGCGGAAGATCGGCTGGCGTACCTGCTCGGAGCTTGCCGTGCGCACGCTGCGCCGCGTTTCATGGAATGCCAGGCACGCGGGATCGAACGGAAGCCCGCAGTAATCCAGGATGCGCCGCACGTTGCCTTCAAGATCGTCCACCACATCTTCGTGATGCACGCGCAGTACGCGGCCGGGCAGCACGCGGTCCCAGTGCTCCATCACATCGAGGTAGGTGCGGTAATAACGCGCGATGTCCTCGATGCTGTAAGTGAACTCCTGGCCCGTCGCGAACAGTTGCTTGAGGTTGCTGAAGCAGCAGGCCATCGGCTCGCGTCGCGCGTCGATGATCTTCGCGTTGGGGAACATCAGGTGGATCAGCCCCAGGTGCCGGAAGTTGTTGGGCATCTTGTCGATGAAATAAGGCGCCGCGCCACGATAAGTGCGCGTGTCGCGCAGGTAGGCCTCGCCCATCCCGCGGAATTGCTCCGGCGACATCTGCGCAAGCACGCCCGGATAGCGCGGGTCGTCGAGATCGGGGTCGCGGCCCTGCAGTTCCAGCACGATGCGCGGGATGTCCGCCAGCTCCTGCGTGCCGTCCACCAGTGGATGCGATGCGAGGATCTGCTCCAGCAGCGTGGAKCCCGAGCGCGGCAGGCCTACGATGAAGATGGGATCGGCACTGGGGTCTCCCGCACCGGCGCGTTCGGCGAGGAACTCGCGGGTGCACACCTCGATCTGCCGGCGCGTATTTGTTTCGATGATCTCGGGCCGGTAGCGGCTTTCCGATCGCTTGAGCGCGTTGCCCTTGGCGTAATGCTGCCAAGAGGCGGCATAGTCGCCGCGGTCCTCCAGGGCCTTGCCGAGCGCAAAGTTCAGGTGATAACCATCCACCAGCGACGTAGACGGCATCGCGACCTGCGCGAGCATGCCGTCGATTTCTCCGTCGGTGAAACGGTAGGTCTTGAGGTTCGCCATGCTCCAGTAGGCATCCCCGAAATGGGGCCGCGCGGCGATGGCGGCGCGGTAAGCGTCGATGGCCTCGGCCCGGCGTCCCTGGGTTTTCAGTGAGTGGGCAAGCGACAGATGCAGGTCTGCCGCCTCGGGAACGATTTGCAGAAGTTCGCGGTACAGCCCGATGGCGCGATCGTGTTCGCCCAGGCCGACGTTGGCACTGGCATGCAGCGCGCGATAGTCGAGGTGGTGCGGATCGATGGCGAGAAGCCGCTCCATCTGCACGCAAGCCTCTTTGTACCGATGCCGTTCGAACAGCACCTTGGCGTAGTCGAAGCGTGCGGCGTGGTGATCGGGGGCGAGCTGCAGCACGGCTTCCAGCAGGATGTCTGCGTCGTCGAGCACCTCGCGGGCCACGGCCACACGCGCTAGCAAGCGCATGCCTTCCACATCGTCGCCCACACGCTGCAAATGGCCACGGATGACCCATTCGGCCTGCACCAGATCACCATCAGAGAACAGACTGGTGGCGTGCACCACCGCAGGAGCGAGGCGTTTTAGCGTCGCCACGTGGTCGGCGGCCAGTTGCGCGTTCGCATGGTCACCAGCCATGCGATAGAGCCCCTCGAGCAGATTCCAGCTTGAGGGCAGCGCAGGATTGATGTTCACCGCACGAAGCAAGGCATCGATCGCCTGCGTCGCATCGCGCCGCACGACGTGGCAGTGGCCGCGCTCTTCATGCAGCCGACTGAAGGCAGGATGGTGCTGCTCGAGCACGAGCAGAGTTTGCAGGGCGTCGTCGACCTGTCCCAGATGACGTTGGCTGCGGGCGAGCAGATGCATCACGTCGCGGTTTTCCGGCAGCTCACGCGCCAACCCCAAGGCCAGTTGCAAGGCCTGCGGGTGCTGCCCCTCTTGCTGCAATTGCCGCAGTTGCGCCACCTGCTGTTCGACGGACATCGTGATCGGATCAGTGAGCGCTGCGTTCATGCCTGGCCTGCGGGGAAGATGGGGTGGGCTTGCGCCCACCCCATGCTAACGACGCACTCGCGACGGGCAGATGTCAGAACTTGTAGCCAAACTTCACGCCCACCACGCGCGGGCGCAGCGGCACTTCGGACTTGATGAACTGTGCCGACGAGGTGAACACGCTGGCGTGGCTGTTGCTCAGGTTGGTGCCATAGAGGGACAGGTCCCACGCGTCCTTGGCGATGCCCAGCGAGGCGTCGTAGGTGGTATAGCCCTCCTGCAGGTAGCGCAGGTCCACCGTGGTCGGGTAGATCACGCCTTCGCCGCTGGGATAGGTCGCCGGCTGGTTGTACATCGAACCCATGTGGCTGCCACCCACCATGGCGAATGCCTTGTAGCCGCCGTTGAAGTCCCAGTCGTAGCGGGCGCGCAGGTTGAACTGCGAGCGCGGCGAGAAGGCCGGCACGCTGCCTTCTTCGCCGAACGGGTTGGCGAACGGCTGCAGACCCTGGCCGGCGATGGTCACTTCGGTGATGCACGCGCCGTAGGACGGAGTATTGGGGATGTTGCCCACCAGGCACGGCGAGGTGGTCTGCTTGGAGCGGTTGAACGACCCCGAGCCCATCAGCGAGAAGCCTTGCGTGATGCGGGCGTCGAACTGCAGCTCGATACCATCCACCTTGTAGTCGGGACCGTTGACGCCAAACGTCGTGTTGCCAAGCACCAGCGGGTTGAAGAACTGCATCTGCACGTTGTTCCACTTCATGTGGTACAGCGAGCCGTTGAACAGCAGGTGGTTGTCGAAGAACTCAGTCTTGAAGCCGATTTCGTTGTTGGTCAGCGAGTCGGGCGCGTAGCTGAGCGGCTTCTTGTACTGCGGGCCGTCCGGGCCGGCGGCGACGGCCTTGGTGGTGCGGTTATAAGCGCCGGGGCGGAAGCCCTGCGAGAAGGTGTAGTAGACCATCGCATCGGGCGAGATATGCCACACCAGGTTCGCGCGGCTCTTGAAGCCGTGATACGAACCGTTGAGGCCTTCGGCCGTCATATTGGTGGCATCGCCGCCCGTGCATTGTCCGTTGGGCACGTTCACGCAGTTGGAACCGGTGCCGTACTGCGAACCACGCTGATATTCGGAGTAGTGGTAGTAACGCGTGCCGGCCGTGGCGGTAAGCACTTCGGGAATGATGTCGTACGACAGCGAACCGAAGGCCGCGACCTGGCGATAGCCGCGCTGCTCGTCTTCGCCGAACGCGGTGCTGTCGCTGCGCTGGCCCGGATCCATCTGCGCCGTGCCGGGATAGGGCACCACGTTCGCCACGCACGGCGCACCGCCGGCGAGGGCGCTGGCGAGATTGGTCGGCGTGCACGACGGGATCGTCTTGTAGTTGAAGTTCATGTCGTCGAGGATCTTGAAGTCCTCGAAATACAGGCCACCGATGGCGCGCAGGCGGCTGTCTTCGGGCGTGCTGAAGCGCAGCTCGTGGCTCTGGTGCGTGCTCTTGACCTGGTCGTTCCAGTAGCCGATCGGCGAATAGCAACGCGGCGTGGTGCCAGCACCAAGGCCCGTGCCACCGGTGCAGCTGTAGTACCAGCCGCCCACGGCGCGCGCGTAGTTGGTGTAATCCTGCTGTTGGCTGATGTGGCGGTCGGTGTAGCCACCGGTGTAGACGACGGAGAGATCGCCGATCTTGCCGTTCACCGTCCAGGCCGTGTTGGAGTAACGGTCCTTGTCCCACGCCGGTACGAACACGGTGGTCTGCAGCGGTTGCAGCTGCTGGCCGTCCGAGCCGATCGGATAGGTCGACGACTGGCCTTCCGCATCCATCTCCTGGTAGCTCTGCGCGATCAGCACGTCCCAGTCGTCGTTGATCTTGTAGAGGCCGGAGATGCGCGCGCCCTGGTAATCGACCGGGTTCCAGTCCTTCCTCGCAACGGCGTTATTGTTGGCGACCGGGCTGCCCGGCACCGTGCAGTAGCCGGTCCGGGTGGGCAGGCCGTTCGGGCACAGGCCGCCGGTGGGCTTGATGTTGGCGTAGAAGTTGCCGCCGTCGCTGTTGTTGCGCGTGAACGTGCTCGGCACGTTGTCGATATAGCCGCCGCGGTGGTCGTTGTAGATCACGCCGCGCAGCGCGAAGGTGCCGGGGATGATCGGCAAGTTCAATACCGCGCTGGCCGAGTTGTTCGGACCGCCGCCGGCCGTGACGCCGGTGCTCGCCTCCACGTTGCCGCCGACCTTGTTCAGGTTGGGCTTGTTGGTGATGTAACGCACCGCGCCCGCCTGTGCACCGCCGCCGAACAGCGTGCCCTGCGGACCTTCCAGCACTTCGACGCGCTCCATGTCGACCATGTAGATGTCGAGGTTGCGCGCGGGGAACTGCATCGACTGGTCGTCGAGATACACCGCCACATTCGGGAACGGCGCAATCGACGCGCTCGACTGGTTGCCGAGGAAGCCCGTGCTCAGTCCGCGCATATAGATGTTGCCCTGGCCCGGGCCGTTCGCGGCAAAGGTGACGTTGGGCAGGTATTTGATGATGTCGTCGAACGTGCTGACGTTGAGCTGCTGCAGCGTCGTTCCGGTGAACGCCTGCATGGTGATCGGCACGTCTTGCATGTCCTCGTTGGCATGCTGCGCCGTGACCGTGATGGATCCCAGCGTGGACACCGAAGAATTTTGTGCCGCCGGTGCGGGCGCGGCCGGCGCCGCGTCGTCGGCATAGGACACGCGGGTGACCGCAAGCGCGGCAAGCACCGCGCAAGTGATGGCATTGATCTTCAAGACGCACTCCCCGAGGTTTGATGTCGCCGACCAGCGTCGGCAGGCTTATGGCTACTCGGGCCGGGAGGCTAGGGAGGGGCGATGAAATGCCCGTGACTCGGACTAGGCAACGAATGCCCGCTGTCTATGCTTTCGAAGGGGCGGCCCAGAGCCGGGGCCGCTGTGCGGAGGACGGAGCGTGACGACCGTCACAACCGTTGCCTGCCCGCCACCCACGCCGAGCGCACCACGGGCTCGTCCTGGTGCATGCGTACGCGCAGCAGGTCGGCGCGCAAGCCTTCGGCAAGTTGGCCGCGGTCATCGAAGCCAAGCGTAGCGGCGGGCGTCGTGGTGACTGTAGCGATGGCATCCGGGAGGGACCATCCCGCTTGCCGGTGCAGGATGAAGGCGCCGGGAAGCAGGCTGGTTGGCATGTAGTCGGACGAAAGGACGTCCAGACATCCGCAACGCGCCAGCGCCATGGCGGCGACATTGCCGGCGTGCGAGCCACCGCGCACCAGGTTGCTGGCGCCTGCGACGATAGTGAGTCCGTGTTCGCGCGCAGCCTGTGCCGCGATGAGCGTCGTGGGAAATTCGCAGATCCTCGCACCGAGGAGAACCGCTTCGTCCACGTGTTCAAGGTCGGTATCGTCGTGGCTGGCGACCAGTACGCCGTGACGGCGCGCCAGCTTCATCACGCCAGCCAGCTGCAGGTGGCGATGGCGTGCCTGCTGCTGGCGACGCTGTTCGAGCACGGCGGTGAATTCCTCATCGCTCCAGGTGATGCCGCTGCGGCTGTAGTACGTACGGTACTGGCGCACGTCGTGATACTGGCGCTGGCCAGGCGTGTGATCCATCAACGACAGCAGGCGCAAGTCCTTGCGGGAGACCAGGGGCGCAGCCAGCTCGAGCAGGCCTGGCCAGCTCAGTTCGCAGCGCAGATGGAGATAGTGCTCGCAACGCAGCAGGCCGTGACTGCGCGTTTCATCGAGCGCGGCCAGTGCGCGGTGCAGCGTGTCGATGCGGCCGCCGTCTTCCTCCAGATCGCCCAACGACATGGCGTCGAGCACGGTGGTGATGCCGGCTGCGAGCAGTTGGGCATCGTGCGCCAGCATGGCCGGTAGGGCGGGCCATGCCGCGCCGGCGCGTGGCAGCAAGTGCTTCTCAAGGTTGTCGGTGTGCAGTTCGATGAGGCCCGGCAGCAGGAAATCGCCCTTGAAATCGATGGCGTCGTGCGGACACTCGTCGCCCGGCCCGAGCCATTGGATGCGTTCGCCCTCGATAACCGCGCCGCCGACGATGACCTGGTCGGGCAGCACCAGTCGCGCGCGTGCAATGCGCCATGAATGCTCTTGCCCTGATGTCATGTCTGCGAAAACTGGCCTGCCCATACTCCCTGCTCGATCACCGCTTCCCATGCAGTCTGTGTCAGGAACATGCAGGAATGATGGCAAACCACTTTGAGCCACTGGATCGGTCATGCGATGTGCCCGTGTGGCGGCAGATCGAACAACAGGTATTGCAGCAGATCCGCAGCGGCGAACTTCGAGGAGGCGCAAAGCTCCCTTCGGCACTGGAACTCGCCCGGCGCCTCAATGTGAATCGGCACACCGTGCGCCGGGCGCTCGACTCGCTTGAACAACGCGGCGCCATTCTTGCCGACCCCAGTCGCGGCTTGCGCGTGCGCGAGGAGTGCTACGACTATCCGATCGGTCGTCGCACCAGCTTCAGCCGCAACATGCATAACCTCAACGTCAGCTCGGGCAACAAGGTGTTGGCCACGGCGCTGGTCTTGCCACCGCAGCGCGTGGCCGAGTCGCTGGCCCTGGCGCGCGGCGAGCGCGCGTGGTGGATCGAGTCCTCCGCGCACGCGGAGGGTCGCGTGCTCGATCACGGTCAGGCATGGTTCCCGGCGGCACGTTTCCCCAAGCT
This sequence comes from Dyella sp. 01N36, assembly GCF_056399745.1. Lineage (NCBI taxonomy): Bacteria > Pseudomonadati > Pseudomonadota > Gammaproteobacteria > Lysobacterales > Rhodanobacteraceae > Dyella > Dyella sp. 01N36. Next base: position 33,842 of record NZ_JBFTRY010000005.1, on the reverse strand, counting down.
TGGCGACGTGTTTCAACGCACCGGCTCGGTGAGCCGCACGCTGGAAGAGTTCGGCATCGCCGATTATTTCCGCAGCTACACCCGCGTGACCGCGCGACTGGCCGGGACGACCACCGCACGTGTACTGGAGCAATCGCCCGACCTGCCCGTACTGGTCGTGGAATCGCTCAACGTCGACGACAAGAATCAGCCCGTGCAATACGGGCTGACCTGTTTTGCGGCGGAACGCGTGCAGCTGGTGATGTCCACTGCCGAGCGCTGAGGTTCATCGCGCATCGGTCGACGGGATTTCAACCTGCTCGGCAGGCAAGCGCCCGCTCACCACTTCTTCGGCCAGGCCGAACGACAGCGTCATGCCCAGGCCGCCTCCGCCCACGCCGTTGACGATGACGACGCCCGGCTCCGCTTCGACCACCAACTCGCTGCGCTGCCCATCGGTGAGCTTGGCGTAGCTGCCGTGCCAGCTTTGCTTCACGTGCCAGCTCGGAAGATCCAGCACGCTGCGCAGATAGTCGACGATCTTGTGGTTGATGGCGCTTTCGTCGAAGGGCTCGTACGTATGCCCGTACTCATGCGAGTCGCCAACGGTGATTTCGCCCAACCCGTTCTGCGCTGCCATCACGTGGATGCCCAGCGCCAGCAGGTCGGCGTATTGATCAGCAAGGCGCTCGCGCAGGCGGTCAATGCTGGGCGTGGCGTGGAAGCCGCTGTAGTGCGCCATGGTAAGGCCGCCGCACACGACCGGACCCAGCTTGAACGGCGCGGGCTGCGCCTCAAGCCGCAGCATCTGCAGCTTGCACTTGGTGATGGCAAGACGTTCGAACAGTTCCGGATACAGGGTTTCGAAATCCGTACCGCTGGCGACATAGATCAGGTCGGCGGTGTAGCGCCGGCGACCGCTCCACACATAGGGATGCTCGATGCGCGTGATCGCCTGTCGCCAGTGGAACTCGACGCCATGGCGCTCCGCCAGCCAGGCTGGCAGTTTGCGGATCGCCTCGCGCGGATCGACCACCATCTCATCGGTGCTCAGCAATGCGCCACGCAAGTCGGCGGCCACGACGCCGGGCGCCTGCTCGCGCACCTGTGCAGCGTTGAGCATGCGGCATGGTCGCAGCCCCTCGTTCATCGCCGCGTATTCGTTCATCACCGCCCACTCGTCCTCGTGGAACGCAGCGATCAGGCTGCCGCTCGGCGCCTGCCAGGTATCGGTGGCGTTGCAGAATTCGCGCCAGATCTCGCGCGAACGCAAGGCACGTGCATACAGCGGCCCGTTCGGCACGCCGATCGGCCAGATGGTGCCGAAGTTGCGCACCGAGGCGCCCACGGCACGCTCATGGCGATCGAATACGGTGACGCGGTAGCCGTCCTCGGCCAGGGCGCGCGCCATGGCCAACCCGACGATGCCTGCACCGATCACGATCGCGGTGCGTGTTTCCGACTTGCTCATAGACGGCTGCTTTCCATCTCAAGAGGTGACAACGATGCCGCTGCGTGTCCGTTCTGTTGGCCATGCCGCCAGAACCAGCGCGCAGCCAGCGCGGTAAGCACGAGTCCCAGCAGGCTGCTTGCCAGCACGGCGCGTTCGAAAAACTGCGTCCAGTTGAGCTGCAAGGCGAGGAACTGGCGGACCAGCAATACCGCGACGCTGCCCAGGTAGCCGGAGGCATCGGCGATATACATCACGAACGACGCGGTGCCGCTGATGCGGAAGGTGGCCATCAGCCGCTCGAAGAACATGCCGTTGAGCGGGATGTAGCCAAGGTAGAGACCAAAACCGACCAGCGTCATCCACAACAGCGGTGGCAGTTCGCCGTGGGCGAACAGCAGCGTGCTGATGCCCGCGCAGCACAGGCCGCCGCCGATCAGTACATGGTTGAGCATGAAGGCGCGCATGTTGTCCCGTACGAGGGTCAGCGACGCGGTAAGCATCAACACGCCGATCCCAATCGGCGTATCCACTTCACCGAACACGATGGCGCTGCGGCCGTAGCCCAGGTCGCGAAAGATTTCGGTGTCGAAGTTCTCGCGGAAATCGCGCAGCACGGTCAACAGCACGTACAGCGGCACGATCAGCAGCAGGCCCGGCAGAAAGCGGCGCACGAAGGCGTGCCGAGCCTCGCGATCCATGCGTCCACGTGGTGCGCGGGCGGCAACGTCGTCGGCGCTGGGCGGCGGCAGGCGCGTGAGTACATGCAGCGACAACAGCAGCGGCGGGATGAACACCAAGCCGGTGAGAAACGGCATCCAGTGCTCGCTGACGCCGGCCAGCAACATCGCCTTGCCCACGCCTTTGACCACGCCCGAGGCGAAGATAAAACTTGAGGCGAGGATGGCGCCCATCAGCTCCGTCGCCTGCCGACCCTCGATGTATCCGAACACCAGGCCCCACACCATGCCCAGCGGCAGGCCATTGAGGAACAGAAACACGATGCCCGGCACCGGCGGCGCCAGCGCAAAACCCAGCAGCGCCAGCCACGACAGGCCGATCAACACCAGAATCGCCACGGCGCGGCGCGATGTCTGCAGCTCGGGCACGAGTCGGATGCCCCACACCTTGCTCAGTGCGTAGCCCATCACCTGGGCGATCACCAGCCAGATCTTGTAGTCGACGCCCAGCCAGCTCATGCCCTCGTAGCTGCCGGCGCTGAACGGTTTGCGGAAGGCATACATGCACGAGTAGGTGCAGAACGCCGCAAAGCCCGCGACCAGCGGCAGCATCGAGGGCGACCAGGGCGACCACGCCCGGCGCGATGGAGGCAAGCGCATGGGTTGCGTCACGCCGGGTTCGGCCGGCCGGCACGAACGAGCAAAGCGGGCAGCTCATCCAAGCTGTCGAGCACGGCATCGGGCTGATAGGCCAGCAACTCGTCGCGGTGATAAGCGCCCGTCGTCACCGCCACCACCAGGCCGCAGCCCGCCGCGCGACCTTCGCGAATATCCACTTCGGTATCGCCCATCTTGATGACGCGCGTGGCATCGCTGACGCCGCACGTCGCCATCAACGCGCGGATCATGTCGGGCGCGGGCCGACCCTGGGCAACGCGATCCGCCGAGATCGCGGCATCGATCAGGCCGCGCTGGCGCCAGCCGAAGCGTTCGATCAGGCATTCGGCGATGTCTTGCGAAAACGCCGTGTTGAGCGCGATCTTCACGCCCTGCTGCCGCAACCAGGCGAACAGCTCTTCTGCCCCGGTCATCGGGCGCACGGCGTCGTGTGTCCGGTAGCAATCGAGCATGCGCTGGACGAAATCCGCGTGCACCTGCGCCACCTGTGAGTCGTCCGCCGGCAGGTCGTGCGCCGCCAGCAAACTGCGAATGGCGGCCGGCTTGGTGTAGCCCATCAGGGCTCGCAGATCCGCCAGCGACGCGTGGCAGCCAGCCTGCGCCAGCGCGTCCTGCAGCGCCTGCGCCACCAGGTCCGGATCGTAGACCGTGGTGCCGGCCATATCGAAAACCGCCAGTTCGAACGTCATATCGCCTCCCTTGATGGAGAGGCATGCTGGCGAGCGGCGATGGCGCGCCGGTGACGCGGACATCGACAGTCGGCGCCGACTGTCTAGTCAATGCGGCGCAGTGGGAATCCCGTCACGCGCGACGCCAAACATCAGCCTGGATTGCGCACCCAGTCGAGGTAAGGCGCATGCCCCTCGGTCACCGGCACCGCGATCAGCTCGGGCAACTCATAGGGATGCAGGCTGAGCAGGCGCTCTTTGAGCGCGGCGAACTGCGCGGCCGTGGTCTTGATCAGCAGCAGTTCTTCATTGTCGGTGACCACCTTGGTCTTCCAGCGATAGGTGGACGACACCGCGGGGATGCGGTTCACGCAGGCAGCCAGGCGTTCGCCCACCAGGGCCTCGGCCAGGTGCTGCGCGCTGGCCACATCGGGACAGGTGCAATAGCAGAGCAGGACGGTTTCAGACATCACGACCTCGACATCAGTCCGTAGTGGGCGAATTTCTCCAGCACCGCGGCCACCTCCTCATCGGTGAGCATGACCGGCGTGCCGACCTGCAAGGACAGGGCGTACTGGCGGGCGAGATTTTCCACCTCCACGGCGCGCCACATGGCCTGCGCCAGCGAACTGCCCAGCGCGATCATGCCGTGGTTGGCCATCAGGCAGGCCAGTCGGCCCTCCAACGCTGCCACCACGGCATCGGACAGGGCCTGGGTGCCATAGGTGTGGTAGCCGGCGCAGCGGATCGAGTCCCCGCCACCCACGGCGATCATGTAGTGGGCGGGCGGAATGTCCCGGCGGCACATGGCCAGCGCCGTGGCATAGGGCGGGTGCACGTGGACGATGGCCTGGGCGTCGGGCCGGGCCAGGTAGATGTCCCGATGGAAGCGCCACTCGCTGGAAGGTCGCTGCGAGCCCGGCCACTGGCCGTCCCGATCCACCAACACGATACCCTCCACCGTGATCTCCTCATACGGCGTGCCGCTGGGCGTGATCAGAAAACCCTCGCCGCAGCGGGCACTTAGGTTCCCCGAGGTGCCTTGGCTGAGGCCGCTCACGGCCAGCCTGGCACCCTGGTTCACGAGCTCCTGGCGCAGCGTCGGCTCATCGCTCACGGGCGGGTCCTGGTGGGGGGCAGGCCGGCATGGTCGGCCGTCCGCAGGCCTCTGTCGATAGCACGATCGGTGACTTTTCGGCCCAATGCGCCTTGAAAGGCCCCCGCCGCTCCCCCATTGGAAGACTCAGCCATCGGACGGGCGCCTCTTGCAGGGGGCATTTGCGTCGTTAGAATTGGCACTCACCTCCGGGGAGTGCTAACAAGCGCCACCCAGGCGCCGCTCCGGGGTCCCGAATCTTGTTCAACCATCCAAACGAAGCTGGAGCCCACCCATGAGCAAACTGCGTCCGCTGCACGATCGCGTCATCGTCAAGCGCCTCGAAGAAGAGCGCGTCTCCGCTGGCGGTATCGTCATTCCCGACAGCGCCACCGAAAAGCCGACCCGCGGCAAGGTCATCGCTGCCGGCTCCGGCCGCATCCTGGAAGACGGCAAGGTCCGCCCGATGTCCGTGAAGGAAGGCGACACCGTGCTGTTCGGCAAGTACGCCGGCCAGGAAATCAAGATTGACGGCGAAGAGCTGGTCTTCCTCAAGGAAGACGACATCGTTGCGGTGATCGAAGGCTAAGCGCCTCTCCCGCACCTCTTCCCACCTACTCAACGCATTTGAAGGAATTACGAAATGGCAGCTAAAGAAGTCCGCTTCGGCGAAGACGTCCGCGCACGCATGCTCAAGGGTGTGAATACCCTGGCCAACGCTGTGAAGGTCACCCTGGGTCCGAAGGGCCGCAACGTGGTGATCGAGAAGAGCTTCGGCGCACCGACCGTGACCAAGGACGGCGTCTCCGTCGCCAAGGAAATCGAACTGGCCGACAAGTACGAGAACATCGGCGCGCAGATCGTCAAGGAAGCCGCTTCCAAGACCTCCGACGTCGCCGGCGACGGCACCACCACCGCCACCGTGCTGGCCCAGGCGTTCATCCAGGAAGGCCTCAAGGCCGTCGCTGCCGGCATGAACCCGATGGATCTCAAGCGCGGTATCGACCAGGCCGTCAACGCCGCGGTTGCCGAGCTGAAGAAGCTCTCCAACCCGACCGCTGACGACAAGGCGATTGCCCAGGTCGGCACGATTTCCGCCAACTCCGACGCCAACATCGGCGACATCATCGCCACCGCGATGAAGAAGGTCGGCAAGGAAGGCGTGATCACGGTCGAGGAAGGCTCGGGTCTCGAGAACGAACTCGACGTCGTCGAAGGCATGCAGTTCGACCGCGGCTACCTGTCGCCGTACTTCATCAACAACCAGCAGTCGCAGCAGGTTGAACTGGACGACCCGTTCATCCTGATCCACGACAAGAAGGTCTCCAACGTCCGTGAGCTGCTCCCGGTGCTGGAAGCCGTCGCCAAGGCCGGCAAGCCGCTGCTGATCGTGGCCGAGGAAGTGGAAGGCGAAGCCCTCGCAACCCTCGTGGTCAACACCATCCGTGGCATCGTCAAGGTTGCCGCCGTGAAGGCGCCGGGCTTCGGCGACCGTCGCAAGGCCATCCTGGAAGACATCGCCATCCTCACCAATGGCGTGGTGATCTCCGAGGAAGTGGGTCTGGCCCTCGAAAAGGCCACGATCACCGACCTGGGCCGCGCCAAGCGCGTGGTGATCACCAAGGAAAACACCACCATCATCGACGGCGCCGGCGAAGCTGAGCGCATCCAGTCGCGCATCGGCCAGATCAAGGCGCAGATCGAAGAGACCTCTTCGGACTACGACCGCGAGAAGCTGCAGGAGCGTGTGGCCAAGCTGGCTGGCGGCGTGGCCGTCATCAAGGTTGGCGCTGCGACCGAAGTCGAGATGAAGGAAAAGAAGGCCCGCGTCGAAGACGCCCTGCACGCCACGCGCGCAGCCGTTGAAGAAGGCGTGGTCCCGGGCGGCGGCGTCGCGCTGATCCGTTCGCTGAAGGCGCTGGAAGGCCTGAAGGGTCAGAACACCGACCAGGACCTGGGCATCGCCATCACCCGTCGTGCGCTGGAAGCGCCGCTGCGCGCCATCGTCTCCAACGCCGGTGACGAGCCGTCCGTCGTCCTGAACAAGGTGAAGGAAGGCAACGGCAACTTCGGTTACAACGCTGCCAACGGCGAGTTCGGCGACATGATCGCGTTCGGCATCCTGGACCCGACCAAGGTCACCCGTTCGGCCCTGCAGTTCGCCGCCTCGGTGGCCGGCTCGATCATCACGACCGAAGCGGCCGTGACCGAAGTGCCGAAGAAGGACGAAGGCCATTCGCACGGCTCGCCGGGCGGTATGGGCGGCATGGGCGGCATGGACTTCTAAGTCCTCGCCTCCAGGCATCGCAACAGAAGGAAAACCCCGCCTCGTGCGGGGTTTTTCTTTTTGGCGGAAAGAAAATTCAAAAAAGTGGCGCCGGCCATTTCCGTTTTGACTCGCCTGGCCGTCTTAGTCCTTGTCACAGTCACCATGCGGGTCGGCGAGCCTTGAACGAACGGAATCTTCAGCCAGGAGAGGAACCCCTGGACGCCGATCTGGTGTTCGCCGCTAGCGGCTGCGCTTACGCGGCGCAACGCTCCCTGGAGCGCGAACTCTGGTGGGCGGGCTTGCCCGACCCGCAGGTGACTGGACCCAAGGAGAGTGCGGCCAAGGAAGGCCACCCTGGGCTGTCCGTATGGTGGCGTTCGTTGTGGGGACGCACCGACTGGCGTGGGCATCTGGGGCAACGCGTGCTGGCAGCGGCGAAATACGTGGCACGCGCGCTATCGATGCCGGTGTTGCACCAGTGGTACCTCGCGTTCCTGCARTCGGACCCGCTGTTGCAGGCCTGCGTGGACCGCGATCCGCGGCTGCAGGAGCGACACCTGCATCGTTTCGTCAATCGTCAGTGGCATCGCGTGGATCGCGTGCTGGCCGTGCAGGCGCACTACCGGCTGTTGCTGCAGCGCTGGTCGGCGGAGCTGTTCGAGGCGGTGTACGTGGGCGGCCGCGCCACGCTTGGTTCCCTGCGACTCAAGGACGGCAGCGAACTGCGCCTGCATCTGTGCCCGAGTGTGCTCAAGTCATGCGAGGGCGAGCTCACCGTCGAGTTGACCGATGCGTACGACCGAACGCTCTATTGCCTGGTGATGACGCTGATCGATGACGACACGCTGGCCCTCGGCTGCATCCAGGGGCCCGCCGGCGTGGATGCGCGCGAGGTCGTGCGCGAGCTCACGCGCCAGATGCACGGCATGCGCCCCAAGCAGCTCTTGCTGGTACTGGCGTATGCATTCGCGGGCCAGTGCGGCCTGCGCCGGATCCTGGCGGTCGGCAACGTGGCGCACCCGCTGCAGGGACGCACGCGGATGTTTTCCGATTACGATGCCTATTGGCTGGAGCAGGGTGGTGTCGCCGTGCAGGGCGGTTGGTTCCTGCTGCCGGCCAGGTTGCACCACCGCACGGAAGTGGAGACGGAAAGCAAGCGCCGCGCCATGTTCAGGCGCCGCGCGGAGCTGCGCTGGGAAGCGGTCAAACTATTGAATGACGCATTGCGCCCGGTACCGTGGTGGCGCGATGCAACGGAGGCAGCGGCCGATCCGGCATCGTTGCCGCCGCTCCCCGACGTAACCAGGGCAGCCTAGTGGATAGACCCTCCAACACGCCTGCCAACGCGGGCGWGAACCTTGATCCGGCGTTCGCGATGCGCATCGCGGACCTGTTTCGCGATCACAACCGCGCGCTCGTGGCGTTCCTGCAGTGCCGCCTCAACTCGATGTCGGATGCCCAGGAAGTCGCGCAGGAGGCCTACGTGCGCCTGGTGACCATGGACCGGCCGGAGCAAGTGGATTCGCTGCGCGCCTACCTGTTTCGCATCGCCTCCAACCTGGCGGTGGATCGCCTGCGCGCGCGCCAGGTGCGCACCGATCATCCGCTGCTTGCACCGGACGAGGACCTGCACCTCGCACCGATTCCCGAGCGCCACGTGCACGCCGCGGGGCAATTGCAGCAGCTGTACAAGGCGTTGCGCGAGCTGCCGATCAAGACCGCGCGCGCCTTCGTCATGCACGTCATCGATGGCCGCGAGATCAGTGCGATCGCGCGGGCCATGAAAATCAGCGAGCGCATGGTGCGCTATCACGTCGCCAACGCCCTGGCTCATTGCCGGGCACGGGTGGACGAACCGGAGATGCCATGATGGCCAATACTTCCAAAGAACAAACCTTGCGCGTCGCCGCCGACTGGTGGGTACGACTGCGCGATCCCGCTGCCACGGACCGGACGACCGAGCAGTGGCTGGCCTGGGCCGAAGAAGACCTCGAGCACCTGGCGGCCTTCGAACGCGTGACCGAGCTGGCGGCACGGCTGCATGCGCTGGGCGAGGTCTCGCGCGAGCAACTGATCGCCGAATTTTCGCAAGCGCGTGTAGCTACGCGTCGCTGGTGGTTGCCGGCCGCCGCCGCGGCTGCGCTGGTGCTGGCGGTTGGCGGCTACGTCGGCTGGGGCGCCTGGCAGGGCGGCGCCACGCCCCAAACGTATGTCAGCGCCCTTGCCGCGCAACGCAAGGTCACGCTTGAAGACGGTACCCTCGTGACGCTGGGCGGCGCCACTCAGCTGAGCACGCGCTTCAGTCGCGGGCGCCGCCTGGTGGAGCTGGCCGAGGGCGAGGCCTATTTCGAGGTGGTGCACGACRCCGCGCGGCCCTTTGAGGTGCGCGCCGGCGATGTGACCATCGAGGACATCGGCACGGCGTTCAATGTTCGCCGCACGGGCAAGTACGTCACCGTCGCCATGGCAGAAGGGCGCGTACGTGTAGCTGACGCCACCGGTGGCGCCCACAACAGCCTGGAGGCCGTGGCCGGACAGTCGGTGATCTACGATCCCTCGCGTGCGGCCATGAACCTGATTGCCAGCGACCCGGCCAATGCCGCGGCCTGGCGCCAGGAGCGACTGGAATTCGACAACGAACCGCTGGCGGTCGTCGTGGCCAATATCAATCGCTATCGCGCGCAGCCGCTGCAGATCGCCGATGCCGATCTGAAAGCGCTGACGTTTACCGGCACGGTCAAGACCGACGCCATCGACGACTGGTTGAACGCGCTGCCCCAGGTGTTGCCGCTGCAGGTGAATGACAGCGGCGGCCAAACGGTGCTGTCCGATGCACGACGAAAACCGGCCCAACGATGACGCCGGCGTGCTGATCGGACAGCCTCTCGAAAGTCTGCGTTCACGYCGGTGACGTGAGCGCACAAGGGCCGCTGCGCGTGTCAAACTCGCGGTTTTCGCTTGCCATGAAGCGGGGACTATGAGGAAGCGTGCGAAGCTGCTGCTGTCGGGCGGCCTGTGGATGTTTGCGTGCCTGGCCGTGCCGGGCGCTTGCATCGCGCGCGCGTCAGTCATGTCTGATGCTGCGCCCATCGATTTCTCGATACCCGCGCAACCACTCGCCACCGCGCTGATCGCCTTTGGCAAGCAGGCCAATGTGCAGGTGCTCACGGCAGGTTGCACCATTGCGCGTTTTCGTTCGCTCGGCGCCACCGGCAACCTCAGCGCACCGGCGGCGCTTTCGAAGCTCCTTGAAGGCACGGGGCTTGTCTACGAGTTCACTGATCAGGGCACCGTGGTGGTGACCTTGCCCACGCCTGCGGGCAACACGGCATCGTCGAAACCGCGACAGGACGCCAAGCAGCTGACGCCGGTCGAGGCCAATGCCTTGCTCGGCCGCGACGTGGGCTTCAAGGCCTCGCTCACCAGCGTGGGTTCGCGCAACGACGCGGACTTGATCGACGTGCCGCAATCGGTGAGCGTGGTGACGCGCGAGCTGATGGATTCGCAGCAGTCGCTCACCGTGGAAGATGCCGTGCGCAACGTAGCGGGCGTGGCCTTCGTCGAAGGCTCCGACGGCCTGCCGTTGTTTCAGATCCGCGGCTTCTATACCGGCAACGGCCTCATCGACGGCATGCCCAACAGCAATGCCGGTTCCGGCGACTTTCCGCCCTTGATCGGCCTGGAACGCGTGGAAGTGATCAAGGGGCCGCAGTCCATCCTGGGCGATTCCACCGGCAACAGCTTTGGCGGCCTGGTCAACGTCACCACCAAGCAGCCGCAAAGCGAACCGGTGCACGAGGTCAGCTACACGCTGGGCCAGCAGGGCATGGTGCAGGCCGGCCTGGACATGACTGGGCCGCTCGGCCACGTGTCGGGGCTTACCTATCGGCTGGTCATGTCGGGCGATTACGCCGACCGCACGCCGCAGGGCTATCGCAATCGTCGCAGCGGCTATCTCGCGCCGTCGATCGGATGGACCAGCGGTGGCACGCAGCTGGTGGTGGGCGCGCAGCGCATCGTCAACCGGCTGCCGATACCCGACCATGTGGTGATGCTTGGCGACACACTGTCCAGCGCCACGCCGTTCGGCTTGCTCACTGGCAATGAGTACGACTACGCCAACTACCAGACCAACCGCCTCTACTACCTGCTCGACCAGCAACTGGGCAACGCCTGGACGTGGCGCAGCCGCGGGCAGTACGTCCAACAGCAGAACGACCTGCAGAGCTGGACGCTCTACAACCCCACGCCGATCGGCAACGTCTCACCGTATGCCGAAGCCTATCGCTACAACGACACCTACTACTCGCTGCAGAACGATTTCATTCGAGTGTTCGGCATGGGTCCGGTGACGCATACGGTGACACTCGGCATGGACTATTCGCGTTCGCGCGTCGGCCACACCGACGACTTCTGGCATTCGTACAACGACGGTGCCTACAACCTGTTCACTGACGCCGCGCTGCCACGTGTCTCCGCGGTCGTGCAGCCGGAAGACAATGTCCCGCTCTCGGGCACGCCGTGGTCGGTGGACAACGGGCTGTTCCTGCAGGATCAGCTGGCGCTGGGCGAACGCTGGGACATGCTGGTGGGGTTGCGCCGGTCCGCCTACGAAGTGTCGACCACCGATGCGCAAGGCAATCCGTGGACGCCCAAGCGGATCAAGTGGGTACCCAATGCCGGGATTGTCTACAAGCTGACCCCCGATGTCGCCGTCTATGGTTTCACCAGCAATGGCTTCCAGCCGTTGTCCTATCTCGGGGAAAACGGTCGCCCGCTGGTGCCGGCACTGTCACGCCAGCTGGAGACGGGCGCCAAGTTCAACCTGTTCCACGAGCAGGCATGGCTGACGGTGTCGCTGTACCGCATCATGCTCGACCACAGCTATCTGTTTCTCGAAGCCATGCCGAACGTCGCCAGCTTCGGGCCGGGACAGACCAATCGCGGCGTGGAAATCGAATTCTCCGGCCGCCTGGCGCCCGGTCTGGATATCAGCAGCAGCTACACCAACGCCCAGATCACCAACCACGACGGCACGCAGCCGACCGGTGCGCCACGCCAGCGCTTCAACCTGTGGGCCAGCTACTGGTTCCAGGGGGGCGGGCTGCAGGGTTGGGGCATCGCCGGTGGCGTACAGGCGCGTGGCCGATCGTTGGGGCAGAGCGTCGACTACACCACTTACTACGATTCGCCGGGTCAGGCGGAAGTCGACGCCAATGTGTCCTATCGCACCGATCGCTGGCGCATGACGCTGGGCGTCAAGAACCTGTTCGCACGCGACTTGTATTCGGCCGACTTCAACGAAACCTATGTGCCGCTGCGCACGCATCGCAGCGTGATGCTGTCGGGCACGTACGACTTCTGATCGTTGCCCACGAAAAACCCCGGGAGTCGCCTCCCGGGGTTTGGGGTTACATCGTGCGTAGCGACTTACTGCTGGGCGGCGGCCGGCGCGGCTGCCTCGGTCTTGCCGGCGTCGGTCTTGGTGGCGTCCGTCGCCGCAGCCTTGGCCTTGTGGCCGCTGTGCTTGGCAGCCTTGTGCGCAGTGTCGGTGGTCTTGCTGGCGGCCTGATCGGTAGCCTTGGCCGTGTCCTTCGCTGCCGCGCCGGCGGTGGTCGCGCTGGCTTCGGTCTTCGTCGCTGCAGCGGCGTCCTGGGCAAACGCGGGAACGGTCAGGACGGAGGCGGCGGTGACGAGGAGAGCGGCGAGCATGGTCTTGCGCATGAGGTAAACCTCCAGTGTGGGAATGCCAGCGAAGGCGTTGCTTCGTGGCTGGAATCGAAGCTAGACGCACATCGCCATACCGAAGCTGAACCGAACAGGCTCCCTTTAGCGCGCAGACAGATCGCTGAATCGCGGTTATGAAGCAGCGGAGAAAGCGTTTTCGTACCGCTTGAAAAGCGTGGAAAACAGCCGCCACGCTCATTTCGTTTGGACGTCCATTCAATCGGCGACGTTAGATTGCCGTTATTGATGGGCGCCCGCCGACTCGACCTCGCCCGCCCGATTGAGTGGCGTCTCTTCGATCAAACCTGCCGTCTGCGCTTCCGCCTTGGGCCAGAGCGCGTCGAGCTTGCCCTTCATGCGCAGCAGGGCGACGTTGGCCATATCGTCGTCTTCCTGGTGCTCGGCGTTGTCTTCGGCTTCCGGCGGTGCGCCAGGTGCGTGCGTCAAGGCGGCCAGTTGCGGTGCGATCACCTGGGTCAGGGCAAAGTACGCATCGTCACGCACACCGGCCTGTTCAAGCAGACGGCCGGGCAGCATCCATGAGGCCAGCGCCTCGTGCTTTGGCGCCGCGGGATTGCGTGGATTGACCAGCAGCCAGGTGCCGGCCTGGCTGAGCATGTCCTTGCCGTCGACAAACCCGGTGGTGTTGTAGGTATCGGTCAGCGCGGGCAGATGGTCGCCATAGAACAGCAGCAGGGTGGGACGCTCGCGCTGCGCGAGCAGGTCCGCCAGTCGGCCCAGCTCCTGATCGGCATGTCGCATGTGGTAGAGGTAAGTCTGCAGCTCGAGCTTGTTCTGGCCGGTGACGCCTTCGGGCACGGCGATCGCGTCGCGCTCGGCGGCGTGCGCCGGGGGCACGTCATAGGGGCCGTGCGCTTCGATGCTGATGGCAAACAGGAACTGGGGCGGCCCCGCATTCTTGAGCTGCGCCATGATTTCATCAGTCATCGCGCTGTCGGCCATGTACTGCCCGTCCATCGCGGCATGGGTGGGGAAGGACGAGCGTGACACGAAGCGGTCGAAACCGAGCGCCTGGAACGCGGTGTTGCGATTCCAGAAGCGCGGGTCGTTGCCATGCACCGCGATGGTCTCGTAGCCGTGCGAACGCAGCACGCGCACCATGCTCGGCACCACCTTGTGATTCATCTGCAGATACGGGAACTGCATGTCGTCGAAGTAGCGCAACGACAAACCCGTCAGCACTTCGAACTCGGTGCGAATGGTGCCCCCGCCAAAAGTGGGCACGTGCAGCGGGCCGCTCTCGCCCTGTGCAGCAAGGCGGTGAAGATTCGGCGTGAGGTCGGCGTGCTCGAATCCCTTCAGGATCGACGGATCGAAGAACGACTCGCTTTGCACCACGACGATGTCCGGTTCCTCGCCGTTGTTGCGTATCGGCGCCTGCAGATAGGCGCGCAGAGCAAGATCGGAGCGCTCGATCAGCTGCAGCGCGGCCGCCGGGTCAGGCTTCTTGCGCGCATGGCCCTGATGCAGGTGAAACATCATCAGCGAGCTGACCAGGCCCGAATGCTCCGCGGTGGCCGTGGCGGACCACGGTTCCATCCACAGATGGTGACCCCCATAGAGCTTCATCCAGCCGGGCAGGCCCGCGAACAGCGTGCCTATCAGCAGCAGCAAAGCCACACCCGATACCAGACGCTTGCCGCGCGTGCGGCGAGCGAACATGGGCGGTTCGATCCGCCATGCGACGACGATGACGGCCATGGCAGCCAGCAGTGCCAGATACGGCCAGGGACTGGTCGGCAGATAGCTGCCGAGCAACTTCAGGCCGCCGCGTCGCAGCTGGCCCAGCATGCGGAAGTCGGCGGGCATCAATGGCGTATTGAGGTTGCTCACCTTCAGCGCATTGATCGCGTAGAGCACCGTCTGCAGCAGGAAGGCGAGGCCGAACGACAGACATGCCCGGCGGCTCAACACCAGCAGCAACGACGCCAGCAGCAGGCCGGGCAGGGCGTTGGCGACCAGGAACAGAGGTTGGCTGAGCGCCTGCATCGGGCCAACGCCGATGCCGCCGTCGACCACACCAGTCAACAGCGTGAAAACCATGGCCAGCGCGAACACCAACGCAAGCCGGGCGGGCAGGGAGCGCGCACGCAGCGCGGCTGGAGTCGTTGAGGTGGTCATGGCACCCTGTGGGTTGGCTGTCATGGCTCGGAAACGGGAATGTAATGTCCTGGATCTGAACCAGTTGTTGGTGGAGCAGGCGTGTGTCCGTAACTGCCTCTATGGCAACGCCCGATGCGTCGTCGGCGTGCACGCGGTCTGTAAACAGTGCGGTATCCGGTCATGCGCCGGTCATACTGCGGAACCCTGGCTTGAGTGCGCGCGCAGCAAGGCGCAGGACTCTGCGGCAGAATGATCGGATGACTGTGATCCATAGGCCCACCGAATCCCCGGCGCTGCGCGCGCTGATCGACGATCGCTACCGCGACCTGATCGCGCGATGCCGCCAGATGGGCGTGCCCTTGCACGACGACGCCGGCGTGGCCGAGCGCATTCGACGCACCTTGCTCGCCAGCGACTTCGCCTTCGATACCTGGCTGCGCCAACCGCAGCTGCTTGCGCCGCAAGGACTCGAGCGCCTGCGCTCGGGCAGCGATGCCAGCGCACGCATCGATGCGCTGAAGCTCGCCGAGGACGAGGCAGCGTGCCTGACGCAGTTGCGGCGCTTTCGTCACGCCGAGGCGCTGCGTCTGGTGTTTCGCGATGTCAACGGCCTCGATGAGTTGCCCGAGACCCTGTCCGCCACCAGCGTGCTCTACGAAGTCCTGCTGGCCTCCTCGCTGCAGTGGTCCGAACGCGCGCTGGCCGCGCGTTATGGCCATAGCCGCAGCCACGACGGCGAACTGCAGCGCATGGTGGTGGTGGGCTTTGGCAAGCTCGGTGGCAGCGAGCTGAATTTTTCCTCCGACATCGACCTGGTGCTGGCCTATCCGCACAGCGGGCAGAGCGATGGCGCGCGTACGCTCGACAACAGCGAGTACTTCGTGCGCCTGGCGCGCCAGCTGGTGCGCCTGCTCAACGAACCTACCGTCGATGGCATCTGCGCGCGCGTGGACTTGCGCCTGCGTCCATTCGGCAATGCCGGCCGGCTGGCTTTGCCGTTCTCGGCGATGGAGCAGTACTACCAGAGCGAAGGTCGCGACTGGGAGCGCTATGCGTGGATCAAGGCGCGTCCCGTGGCGGGCGATCGCCATGCRGGCAAGGAGCTGCAGGATTTGCTGCGTCCCTTTGTCTATCGCAAATATCTCGACTACACCGCCTTCGCGGGCCTGCGCGAGATGAAGTCGCTGATCGACGCCGAAGTGGCGCGCAAGGATCTGGCGGACAATCTCAAGCTCGGCCCTGGCGGCATCCGCGAAATCGAATTCATCGTGCAGCTGGTGCAGTTGATACGAGGCGGGCGCGAACCCAGCCTGCGCGTGCGCGGGCTGTTGCCTGCGCTCACCGCCTGCGAAGCGCGTGGCCATATCAGCGCCGCGCGTGCGCGCGAATTGCGCGAGGCCTATGTGTTCCTGCGTCGCGTGGAAAATCGCGTGCAGATGTTGCGCGATGCGCAGACGCACGATATTCCGGCAGACGCTCTCAGTCGTGAGCGCATCGCGCTGGGCCTTGGCCTTGGCAGCTGGGAGGAGCTGGAAGAACAGCTGGCCGCCCATCGCGCCAAGGTCAGCGAGGAGTTCGCCGAAGTGCTGATGCCGCAGGGAGGGCGAACGGCAGCCGCGCCGGTGGCTGATGTGGCCTTGTGGCAGCAGGCGTGCGCTGAATCACTGAATGCCGGCGTGATGGAAGCGTCCGGCTTCACGCCAGGCGGTGAGGCGGCGGAGGCTTTGCTGAAACTCAGTCAGGCCGCTTCCGTGCGCGCCATGTCGCAGCGTTCGCGCGAGCAGCTCGACCGCCTGATGCCGCAGCTGCTGGCCGTGGCACGCAACAGCGTGGCGCCCGTCGCCTGCCTGCTTCGCCTGTGCCGGCTGGTGCAGTCGGTGGCGCGACGTTCGTCCTATCTCGCCCTGCTCGAAGAGCAGCCCGCGGCGCGACTGCGCTTGGCGCGATTATTTGCGGAAAACGCCTTCCTCGCCGAACGCGTGATCGCGCAGCCCTTGCTGTTGGACGACGTGCTCGATCCGCGCATCGATCAGTTGCCGCTCAAGCGCGCCGACATCAGCGCAGAAATCACCCGCGTGCTGGCGACGCTGGACGAGCGCGAGGCGGAAGCGGAGCTCGAGCGCCTCAACGAGTTCAAGGCGAGCGTGGCGTTCCGTCTCGGCCTGGCTTTCAGCGACGGACGCGCCGATGCCGTCGCCACAGCGCGGCGCCTGGCGGTACTGGCCGAATCCATCGTCTTGGCCGTCACCGCGCTGGCCGAGCGCGAACTCGCTGCACAGCACGGCCGTCTACCGGGCGACGGCATCGGTTTTGCGGTGCTCGGCTACGGCAGCCTGGGTGGCGAGGAGCTGGGGTTCGCCTCCGACCTGGACCTGGTGTTTGTCTACGACAGCAAGCGCGCGCACGCGATGAGCGATGGTGCGCGTCCGCTGGAAGGCTCGCGCTGGTATCAGCGCCTCGCCCAGCGCGTGATGAATTGGCTGACCGTGCTCACCCGTGCGGGGCGCCTGTATGAAGTGGATACGCGGCTGCGGCCCGACGGCTCCAAAGGCTTGCTGGTGAGCAGCCTCGATGCATTTGAGGCCTACCAGAAGAGCCGCGCATGGACCTGGGAGCATCAGGCGCTGCTGCGCGCCCGCCCTATCGCGGGCGACGCAGGGCTGCACGCCGATCTCGCCACCGTTCGCCGCGACGTGCTGGCGGTGCCGCGCGAGCGCGCCCCGGTGCTGCAGGAAGTCAGCAGCATGCGCCAGCGCTGGCGGGCGGAGCGCGATCGCTCCGATGCGCAGCTGTTTGATCTCAAGCAGGGTCATGGCGGTCTGCTGGATATCGAGTTCGCACTTCAAGGCCTGGTGCTGGCGCACGCGTCAGAACGTTCCGCCCTGCTCAATATCACCGCCAACGCCGGCTTGATCGAAGCCTGCCGGAACGCCGGCCTGCTGGACGGGCGGCAGGCCGGCATATTCGCCGAAGCGCACGCCGAACTGCTGCATCGCGCACTGGCCTGTACGCTCGACCTGCGCTCGCGCATCGCACCGCGTGACGGCGAACTCGACCGCCTCAGCAGCAGTGTGCAGGAGGTGACGACGGAGCTGGGCTTGTGCTTCTGATGCAGCTCACGCCGCCTGGTTTTGCCGGCGCACGATGAGCTCGCGCAGCGTTGCGGCAATCGTGCCGGTGATGCGCAGCGGCGGCACCGGCGGTGTATTGCTGGCATCGAGCGAATGCAGCAGTCCCGCGTCGCGCAAGGCGTGATGGAAACGCTCGAGTTTGTCGGGCAGTGAGCCGAGCACAAAGGTGTGCACCGGGCAGCCCACGGCGCAGGCTTCGGACAGCATATTGACCGAGTCCGGCGTGACGACCAGGCGATCGGCCCAGCCCAGCACGCCGGGATAGGGATTGCCGCCGTCATCATTGCCAGCCCACACCAGCCCTGGCACGTCGCCCAGGCCCTGGCGCATGCGCTCCACCAGGTCCGCCGGTGTGCGTCGCGAGGCGAGCACCATCAGGCTGCCGCCGTCCTGGCGACGCCGCGCATGCAGGCCGCTGATCAACTGGTCGATATAAGCCTCGTTGAAGGTCACGCCCTTGCGCGGGCCGCCCAGCAAGACGCCTATCCGCGGGCGCGGCAATGCCGCAAAGGCAGGATCGGCCTCGCGGCCATCCTGCAGCCAGGCCTCGTCCACCGGATTGAGCGAGCCGAGCGGGCGGATCACGTTGCGGCCGGTCAGCCGATCGTGCTGAGGCGCGATTACCGTGTCCCAGTGTGCCGGATTGACCCGCGGATCAAGAATCTGCACGGTGTAGCAGGCGCCGCCGCTGAGCGAGCGCAGCAGGCGGGTATAGAGCGCGGCGGATCGGCCGCAACCGATCGCCACGGCCGGCCACGGTGGGGCGAACTGCTGGCGCTGGGTGGGGTCGAGCGCCAGCCGGGCGCCAAGCGTGAGATGAGGCGCCAGCCACGACCAGGGTGCGGCGGGCGCAAGCTGCAGGTGCCGCACAGGCATCTCCAGCAGCTCGGCCAGCGCCAGCGCCTGGCGCTGGTTGCCGGCCGCGCCATCGGTGATGACCCAGCAGTCGCCGCGCGGCTTCAGCATAGTCCTGGCCGCCGCATTGTTTCCCTGGACGGTACAGTTCGTTCCATTGGCCTGGGTCCTGTTTGCCTGCGACCCCGCTTACACTTGAGGTCGTTGCGCCGATGCCGGCGCGCCATGTCCACAGGATACCCATGAGCGAGAAGCTTTCCGAGGCGACCTTCGACCAATTGTTTCGCACGGCGCGCACGTATAACGCGTGGCTGCCGAAAGAAGTAACGGACGCGCAGCTTCACGCGATCTACGAGCTGGCCAAGTTCGGCCCCACCAGCGCCAACTCCTCGCCGATGCGTGTGGTCTTCGTGAAATCCAGGGAGGCCAAGGACAAGCTGGCGCCGTTCCTCTCCGATGGCAATCGCGCCAAGACCCTGGCCGCGCCGGTCACCGCCATCGTCGGTACCGACCACGAGTTCTACGAAAAGCTGCCCCATCTGTTTCCGCATGCCGATGCGCGCAGCTGGTTCGCCGGCAACCAGCCGCTGATCGATATCACCGCCTTCCGCAATGGTTCGCTGCAGGGCGCTTACCTGATGCTCGCCGCGCGCGCGGTCGGCCTCGATTGCGGCCCCATGTCCGGCTTCGACAATGCCGGCGTGGACAACGCCTTCTTTGCGGGCACCACGGTGAAGTCCAACTTCCTGGTCAACATCGGCTACGGCGATGCCAGCCGCGACCTGTTCCCGCGCAGCCCGCGCCTCTCGTTCGAAGAAGCTTGCCAGATCGCCTGACGCCTTCATCGGCCTCGATCCAGCAACCCCCAACCCAATGGAGATTCAACCCATGCGTGCACTTCGTTACCTCGTTCTTGCCGGCCTGATCAGCGCTGCCGTGTCCGTCCAGGCCGCTCCGGTCACCTACAAGATGGACCCGGGCCACACCATGGTCCTGTTCAGCTGGAACCACTTCGGCTTCTCCAACCCCACCGCCAACCTCGGCCTTGGCAACGGCACCATCGTGTTCGACGACAAGGACGCCGCCAAGTCGTCCGTCGACGTCACCCTGCCGCTGGCCAACCTCGACACGCACGTGAGCGCGCTCGACGAGCACCTGAAGAAGCCGGATTTCTTCGACGCCGACAAGTACCCGACCGTCACCTTCAAGAGCACCAAGGTGCAGGCCGCTGGCGGCAACAAGTACAAGGTCACGGGTGACCTGACCGTGCACGGCGTGACCAAGCCGGTGACGCTGGACGCCACGCTCAACAAGAGCGGCGAGCATCCGATGCTGAAGACGGCGACGGTGGGCTTCGACGCCACCGCCACGCTGAAGCGTTCCGACTTCGGCGTGGGCGCCTACGTGCCGAACGTCAGCGACGAGATCAAGATCCACATCACCACCGAGGCTTCGGTGCCGAAGGCCGACGCCGCCAAGTAAGCCCAACGCTGGGCATGAGCAGGCCTGCGCTCACGGCGCGGGCCTGTTCTTTTTGGGCTCAACGATTGCTGACGCCTTCGTCTTTCAGTGACGTCAGCTTGTCCAGGTCCATGTCGTTCACGGCCTGCTTCAGGTCATCCATGCTGGCGCCGCTGCCGCTCGCCTTGACCGAGAAACGGTTGGCGACGATCACGCCAAATTCGCCCGTCTTGGTCTGCGAATTCCACGCTTCGTGCATCAGCCGCTCGTGCTCGGTATAGGTCTTTTCGTAACCGTGGTCGGTCTGCTGTTCGGTGGAGTGCGCCACTGCGCTGGCCATCGCCATCATGCCCCGCATATTGCCGGTGTCGGCCAGCTCGATCTTGATGTTGCGATCCTTGCCGTCGCTGTAAGTGGCATAGGCAGTGGATATCTGCATGCCTACCGCGCCGGAGCGTTGCGCGTTGAAGTCACTGCGCTTCATGCCATCGAGCTCCTCGGGCAGGAAGCCACGCAAGGTTTCCGGTGATAGCGACACCGCCACGGTCTTGCCTGCCATGCTGTCTGGATCGACAGTCACCGTGGTTCGATCGCTGCTGGTCGCGTGGATGCCGGCCATCGACGCGCCGGTGAGCGCCGCCGTGCCGATGATGCCGGCCATGATCAAGCCCACGATCCAGCTCAGTACAATCCCGATGATCACGATGACGGCCGTGTACCCGCCGGCGCGCTCGGGTGGGCAGCGCATGGTGTGCGGCAGTCCGAGATAGAGCAGATAAATGCCGTAGATCACGCCGGCAATCGCCACCAGCCAACCGAGCCACGGAATGATCACGGCGATGCCGGCGATCCATCCTGCGGTCCAGGCATAGGCCACCGTCTTGAGCGCCTGCACGGGGTCCTTGCTGCCGCCAAAACTCGGCGCGAACGCATTGACGATGAGGGCGACTAGGTAGACCACCACCAGGGTCAGCAGGTAATGCAGGATCAGGCCGAGCAAGCC
Organism: Dyella sp. 01N36; assembly: GCF_056399745.1. Lineage (NCBI taxonomy): Bacteria > Pseudomonadati > Pseudomonadota > Gammaproteobacteria > Lysobacterales > Rhodanobacteraceae > Dyella > Dyella sp. 01N36. Next base: position 12,721 of record NZ_JBFTRY010000005.1, on the reverse strand, counting down.
CAGGCCCAGCGGCGTGTGCACATGCATGCCCCAGCCGCCGTGACCGAACAGGCTGCCGCGAATGAAGTAGGCGATCACCGGTAGCGCGGCGACGATGCAGATGTAGTTGCGGAACAGGCCGCCGACGGTGGCGGGCTCGGCAGCGATCACCGGCCACTCGGTCTGTGGCGAACTGAGGATGGCCTTGATGCGACTGAAGATCTTTCCGAAGTCCATGACGGCTCCTGCTTCAGGATGTGCCTGTTCCCGCCATCCACCGACCGCTGGATCGCGGGCCGTTCGTTCCCCGTACGCGAGGGCATTCTCGGCCGCCGGGGAGGCCCCCGACATTGGTCGCCCGCACTATGCCCTAGGTCGCAGTCCGCTGCCCGCCGCGTCGCGATGTGGGGTTGGCCTGCTAACATGGTGGGTCTGGTGTCCTGATGGAGTTTGACCCCATGTCGCGTTCCCCTGCGGCTGCCCCGCTGATCCCGGCGAATGCCGAAAATCGTTACGAAGTGACGCGCTCGGACCTTCCGCTGTCCTGTCCGATGCCCGGCATGGCGCTGTGGAACTCCCATCCGAAGGTCTATTTGCCGATCGTGGAGGACGGTGGTGAATCCACATGTCCTTATTGCGGCGCGCATTACGTGCTTCGCGACTGATTTCGACCTCGAAAGTTACAACTGAAACCATATCGGCCGCGCATTTCGGCACGATTGCTGCTTGCCTCTAGGAATGAAGGCACCTTTCGAACAAATCATGTCAGCAATCGCTACACCAGCGCGGTCTCTGACCGTGGTCCAGCTGATCCCTGCCCTGCAATCGGGCGGGGCAGAGCGGTCTGCGCTGGAGATTGCCCGTGCCCTGGTGCAGGCCGGCCATCAGTCCATCGTGATTTCCGCCGGTGGCCGCATGGTGTCGCAGCTGGAAGCCGAAGGCAGCCGTCACATCACGCTGGATATCGGCCGCAAGTCGCTGGGCACCTTCATGAAGGTGGGCGCGCTGCGCAAGCTGCTGCGCGAGCTCAAGCCCGACATCGTGCACGCACGCTCGCGCCTGCCGGCCTGGCTGGGCTGGTGGGCCATCAAGGGCATGAAGCCGGCGCCGCATTTCGTGACCACCGTGCACGGCCTCAATTCGCCCGGCCGCTACAGCGCCATCCTGCTGCGTGGCGAGCGCGTCATTGCGGTATCGCAGACCCTGCGCGATTTCATGCTCAGCCATTACCCCTGGCTGGAACCGGCTCGCGTGCGGGTGATCCCGCGCGGCATCGATCCGGACGCCTTTCCCTACGGGCATCGACCGGACGACAACTGGGTCAAGGCGTTTTTCGCCGAGTTTCCGGCGCTTGCCGGCGGCCCGCTGCTGACCCTGCCGGGTCGCGGCACGCGCCTGAAGGGACACCATGACGCCATCGAACTGGTGGCTGAGCTCAAGCGCCGCGGCATCGATGTGCGCCTGTTGCTGCTGGGCGTGATCGAGCCTGGTCGCGAGGCCTACGTCGAGGAGCTGCGCCATCTCGTGCGCACGCGCGGGCTCGAAGCGCAGGTGGTGATGACGCCGCCGCGTTCCGATGTGCGTGACATCTACGCCGTCTCCTCGCTGGTGCTGCAGTTGTCGAACAAGCCCGAATCGTTCGGCCGCACGGTGATCGAGGCGCTGTCGCTGTGCCGCCCGGTGCTGGGCTATGCGCACGGTGGCGTGGGCGAGTTGCTGGCCGAGCTGTATCCGGCAGGCCGCGTGCCGCCCGCCGATCGCGAGCGCCTGGTGGAACGTGCTGCCGAGCTGCTGCGCGTGGCGCCGCCCATCCCGATGCTGCAGAACTACCGCCTCACCGACATGCAGCAGGCCACCCTGGCCTTGTACGACGAGCTCACTGCGGCCTGACGCAGCGTCGAGCGTCGCCCGTACGGTGACTCACCTACAATGCGCGGGTCACCCTTATTGATCCACGCATGAGCCCTATTGCTGCATTCCTGAAGGCCGCCCTGCGTTCCCCCTTGCTGCCGTTCTGGCTGGTGATCGCCCTGCTGCCGTTCGGGCGCAGCGCCGAGCTGGGGACCTTCCTTTGTCTGATCGGCGTGGTGTTGCTGTTCGTACGCCATCCGTCCGCCTTGCGCGAGCACGCCGGTGCACGGCTGTTGCTGTGGCTGCTGGCGGCTTATGTGGGCGCCGCGCTGATCTCCTCGGTGGACTCGCTGGCGCCTGGCAAGAGCTGGGGCACGGTGGCGTCACTGCTGCGCTACGCCCCGTTGGGCTTGTACGCCTGCTTTGCCATCCGTCGCGAAGACAAGCTCGACGCGCTTTACCTGGCCACGGCTGCGGTCGTGGCGTTCTGGGCGCTTGATGCCTGGGTGCAGGCCCTGACCGGCTGGAGCCTGGGTGGGCACGCCGAGCCCGAGCGCATTTCCGGCATCTTTGGCGCCGCCAATCTGAAACTCGGCCCGTCGCTGTCGGTGCTGTCGCCATTCGTGCTGTGGGCGGCGCTGCGGCGCTTTGGCCTCAAAGGGCTGCTGATCGCCTTCGTGCTGCTGCTGGGGCCGGTGCTGATGTCGGGATCGCGAGCGTCGTGGGTTTGCTACGCCGTGGTGGCACTGGGCTTTGCGTGGCGGGTGTCGGGCTCGCCCCTGCGATTCGTGGCTGCCGCCGGTGCCTTGGCCGCGGTGATCCTGCTCGCCGGCGGCGTCGCCTGGAAAACCTCCGAGCGCTTCCAGCTGCGCATGGATCGCACGCTGCAGGTGCTGCAAGGTTCGGACAAATCGCTCGATTGGGCGCTGAGCGGTCGCCTGGATATCTGGCGCACCAGCGTGGCGATGTTCGAGGGGCACCCGATCAACGGCGTCGGCGTGCGCGCGTACCGCTATGCGTATCCCGCGTATGCGCCAGCCAATGATCGTTTTGTCGTCACCGCCGACGGCTGTGGCGTTGGCGAAGGCGCCTGCCATGCCCATCAATGGCTGCTCGAGGTACTCACGGAAACCGGCGCGCTCGGCATGGCCTGCTGGCTGGCGGCGATCGGATGGGCGGTGATCGTGTGGCGCAGGGTGGGCGCCGCGGCACGTACGCGCGCCTTCCCGGCCACGCTCGCCCTGGGCACGATGCTGTTCCCGCTCAATACGCATCTGGCCTTCTATTCGGCCTGGTGGGGTTTGTTGTTCGCATGGCTGCTGGGCCTGTGGTGTGCGGCGCTCTACGTGCATCCATCGTCGCAGGGAGCTGCCGCATGACGCGCGAGCCGCTGTCGGTAGTCGTGATCACCTTCAACAACGCGGACACGCTCGACGCGTGCTTGAGTCGCGTCGACTGGGCCGACGAAATCGTCGTGCTCGATTCGGGTTCGACCGACGACACCGTCAACATTGCACGCCAACACGGCGCGCGTGTCGCTGTGCATCCGTTCGACGACTACGGCCCGCAGAAGCAGCGCGCCTATGACATGGCCAGCCACGACTGGATCTTGAACCTCGATGCGGACGAGATCCTCTCACCTGGCACGCGCGAGGAAATCGAACGTGCCTTGCAGCATCCCCGGCACGCCGGCTTTCGGCTGCCGCGGCGCGAACGGATGTTCTGGACCGTGCAGCATCGCTGGAGCTGGCGCAACGGCCACCTGCGCTTGTTCGATCGTCGTCGCGGCGGCATGAACGATGTCGAAGTGCACGCGGCGGTGGAAGTGCGCGGCCCGGTGAAAACGCTGCGACGTGCGGACTTCGTCAATGACGGCGATGGCGATATCGCCACGCGCGTGGAAAAGATCAATCGTTACACCACCGGCATGGTGGCCTACAAGCTGCGCACGCGGCAGCGCTTTACCGGCCTGCGCATGGTGTTCTATCCACCGGTGTTCTTCCTGCGGCAGTACATCGGCAAGCGCTACTTCCTCAACGGCTGGGCTGGTTTCATCGCCAGCGTCACTGGTGCGTTCTACGCCTTCCTCAAGTACGCGAAGTTGCATGAGGCGAGGGAGCAGGCATCGCGCAAATCGCGCGGCGAAGAACATTAGTCGCGCGACGCGAGCCTTTTGATGCGTTGGCCTGCCGGAAAAATTCAGCGCGGATTTAGCTAGCTGTACGAGCTGGCGCAAACTCTTGCATGCCGAAATTACTTGCATGCAAAGCCCGTTTTAGCAGTGCCACCATCGCGCCGTGAATCGTGCGTCAATTCCAGGATTTAGACGAACGAAATTGCGCGCACGGGGTCATGCTCGGCGTCGTGCTGATACAACGCGCGAGTACGCTGCAACGTGATGATTCTGATGGCGTGCATGAAGTCGTCACGATCTGGCGCACGTTTTCGCGTCGCGCTCGTTGTGGCGTCGCCGATCGCCTTCCACACTCGCCTGGTTTTCGTGGGGTGTCATCGCGAGCAGATTTTGTTGGCTCTCTCTCGCGCCGTTCTAGGGTGACTTTTACTGCAATGGCATCGCGTCGCCAACACGGTGACGCGACGGGCGACTTCGTCTTACGCACAGCGCGAATCTCAAAGGAGGTCATGCGGGGGAAAGCTGTGGCTGATCGAAAACGGGGGGCTTGTTCTCAATGGATCGCATCAGGGAGACATTGCATGAAACACGAGYACCTGAACCTGCTGGGGKTCATGACCCTGGTCCTCGCAGGCTTGCCGATGGTGGCATCGGCACAATCGAACACTGCGCAAAACGCAGCATTGGCTGGCATCAACACGGCCGAAGCGCCCAGGGTGACGCAGACGGTCGATAGCCGCGCGACATCGACTCTACAGCGCAGTCATCTGAGCCTGGTCGACCGTTCCACGCCGACCAAGGCGATGGACGATGCGGCCGCCATGAATCACATGAACCTGATCCTGCAGCGCAGCGCCAAGCGGCAGGCTGCGCTGGATGCACTGATTTCCGCCCAGCACGACCCGAGCTCGTCGAAGTTCCGCCAGTGGGTGACGCCCGATCAGTTCGGGCAGACCTTCGGCGTATCCGACGCCGATATTGCAGCAACGACCGCGTGGCTGAAATCGCAGGGCTTCACGGTCAACGGCGTCTATCCGAACAAGATGCAGATCGACTTCAGTGGCAACGCAGGGCAGGTGAAGCGCGCGTTCCACACGCAGATGAACCAGTACACCATCAACCAGGCAGCGCACGTGGCCAATGCCAGCGACATCAGCATTCCACAGGCTCTGCAAAGCGTGGTGGCGGGCGTGGCCGGCCTCAATGACATCCATCCCCAGGCACAGCACACGGCGCCGAAGCTGGGCCAGTTCGATGCGAGCTCGCAGCGCTTCAAGGTGCAGCAAGCGAAAACCGCAGCCGCTGGCATGACGCCACAGGCGGTCAACTTCACCAATGGCTCGCGCGGCCTGGTGCCGTACGACATGGCGAAGATCTATGGCACCGACAAGCTCTATGCGAGCGGCCTGACCGGTACGGGCATCACCATTGCGCTGGTCGAGGACAGCTCGATGGTGCCCGATGACTGGACCAACTTTGTCAGCCAGTTCGGGCTGACCAGTTACGGCGGCACGTTCCAGCAAATCCAGCCACAGGCGACCGGCTTCACCAACTGCATCGACCCGACCATCAACTTCCCCGGCGAAGACGACTTCGAGGCCTTGCTCGATGCCGAATGGTCGACCGCGATGGCACCTGGCGCCAACATCTGGCTGGCCAGCTGTGACGATTCCAACGCCACCAACTTCTTCGGCGGCGTGGTCACGGCGGCGACCAACCTGATCAATGGCAGCAACCGTCCCAACATCATCAGCGCCAGCTATGGATACGGCGAAGGCTTCGTCGATGCACCGAGCAAAGCGGCCATCGACCAGATGTGGGCGCAGGCAGATGCGGAAGGCATTTCCGTGTTCGTATCGAGCGGCGATTCGGGCTCCAATCCGAGCTTCAACGGCTTCTTCATCAATGGCGCGGGCATCGATGCCAATGCGTTTGGCACGTCGCCGAACGACACCGTGGTCGGCGGCACGGATACGGCCGACATCCTCGACGGCAGCACGAAGAAGTATTTCAGCTCGACCTTCAACGCGCAGTACGGCTCGGCACTGTCGTATGTGCCGGAGATTCCGTGGAACGAATCCTGCGGCAATGAAGTGGCAGCCAAGTCGCTGGGCTATGCGACGTCGCTGGCGTTCTGCAAGGCCTATCTGCAGTTCGATCCCTACGGCTACTACATCACTTCCGAATCGGGCAGCGGTGGTCCGTCGTCGGTGAATGCCAAGCCGGCATGGCAGCGTCTGGTCTACAACACTGCCAAGGACCAGTCGCGCGACGTGCCCGACGTGGCGTTGTTCGGTGGTTCGTACGGTGGTTCGACCTGGGTGATCGTGTGCTCTTACTACTATCCCTGCACACCGGGATTCACCGGTAGCACGGCGCTGATCGGTGGCACGTCGCTGTCGTCGCCGATGTTCGCCGGCATCCAGGCGCTGATCGATCAAGGGCTGGCAGCCAAGGGCTTGTCGCCTAACCAGGGCAATGCCGCACCGACGCTCTACACGCTGGCCGCCGATGAATACGGTGGTCCGAAAGGCGCCCCGCCGGCCACGCTGGCGACCTGCAATTCGGACAATGGCGCCAAGGGCACCGGCAAATGCGTGTTCCACAATGTCACGCGCGGCAGCATCGCCACGCAGTGCGTGCAGCAGCTGCCGGATGTGGTGACACCCGACTGCTACTACTACGGCACGCTGCCGAACTCCTACCTCGGTGCGATCCAGGTAGGCCTCACCTCGAGCAACGCCAACAAGTACAACGCCAATACGGAAGCGTTTGCGGCGCAGGCGGGCTGGAGTTTTGCGTCGGGCCTGGGTTCGGTCGACGCCAATAATTTGCTGAAGGCGTGGAAGGCCTTCGTCAATGTGAAGTAAGGGGAGTCCCTCGACATCCCCGGCGTTGCGCCGGGGATGTTGTTGTCAGGCTGCCTGCGACAGCGGCAGCGGCTGGTCGCGCAGCGCCGCCAGTAAGCGGGCACACGCTTCGCGACGCAGCATTTCGCGGCGACGGAAGGCGGAGCGATGCTTGCTCTCGACCTGCAGTTCGCTGCGCTCGGGCTCGCTGGTCGGCAAGGCGAAAAAACCATCGGGTTGCAGCACGCCCTGGCACTCTTCCCAGAAGCCGTCGTAGTCGGCCTTGATCTTGTCCGCTTCGCCCGCGAACGGATGCGCCAGGTTGCTGACGCCGCGGATCTGCGTGGCGCCGGCAAACGAACCAAAGGCGAGCAGCAGCGAATGCAGCAGGTTTTTCGGCCGCAATCCGTAGCACTGCTTGGTCAGTTCGCGCACGGCCTCGCGCCCCAATTCGGCGGCGGCGCCCTGCAGGCAGCCGATCAACAGCGTGCGGCCCCGGTCGGCGATGCTGAAGATGGCCGACGACAACACCTGGCCCTGCGTATTGCTAAGGCATAGCGCCAGCTCGCCTTCGCGGCTGCGACCGGTCGGTCGGCGCAATTCCAGCTGCAGCTCGCTGCCGTCCTTCAGGGCGAGCGTTCCCCATCGATGGTGGCCATGCAGATAAACCGCATCCACCATCGCCGCAGGCAGTTGACCAAACACAAAGCGATAGTGCTGGCTGACAATCGACATGCGCTCGGCACGCCCGATCCGACGATTGATGTAGTGATGGTGCCAACGCTCATGCAGGCGCGGATCGTGCGCCAGGATCGACGTGAGCCGTGGCGACCCGTACAGCTCGGCCAGCCACGCCGACTGGCGACGCGCCATGCGCACACTGCGGGCAATGTATTTCAGGCCGGCGGCGAGGCGCTTTGAGGGCGAGCCACTCCAATCGCGGCGTTGGCGCAGCGAGCGCAAAAACAGCCGGAATGTCATGTTGGGTGGGCGGATCGTGGGGATGGTCGGCCGTCTTTTTACCCGCACTGACTGTCATTTATCTGTCAGCGAACAGGACGGCTTCGTGCAAGGCTTAGTAGACCGACGGGCTGCCTTCCGGCCGCGTCTTGAAGCGCTTGTGTACCCACAGGTATTGCTCGGGCGCGGCGCGCACCATGTCTTCGATGCACACATTGACGCGCGCGGTGTCATCGAGCACATCCTTGCTCGGCAAGCCCTCGAGCGGAGCGCCCAGCTTCAGCGCATAGCCCGCGTTGCCGGGCAGGCGGCGGTGATAGAACGGAATCACCACGGCGCCGGACATGCGGGCCAGATGATGGGTCGCCGTGATGGTGGCGGCCGGCACGCCGAAGAACGGCACGAACACATTGTCCTTGCTGCGCATGTCCTGGTCGGGCGCATACCAGAGCGTGCCGCCGTTGCGCAGATGCTTGACGGTGCCGCGGATATCGTCTTTCTCGAACATCGCCTCGGCGTAATCGAGTCGTGCGCGCAGCACGACCCACTCGAACACTGCTGAATCCATGCGGCGATACATGCCGGAAATGCGGATGCGCTGCGAGACCAGCCGCGCGCACAGCTCCAGATGCGAGAAATGGCCGCCCACCAGCAACACGCCCTTGCCCTGCGCACGCGCCGCTTCGAGATGCTCCAGGCCTTCGATGGTCACCGGTACGTTGGCGATCGCGCGCTCGCTGCCCATCCAGCCCAGCGCGAACTCGGCCATCATCAGGCCGATATCGCGCAGATGCGCATCGACCAGCCTGGCTTGCTCTTGCTGGGACAGTTCGGGAAAGCACAGCGCGATATTCACCTCCGCCACGTGTCGCCGCGGCGAGGGTACGCGCTGCACCAGCCAGCCTAGTGCGCGACCAAAGGCCATCAGCCAGGGGCGTGGCAGGCGGGCGATCAGCCAGATCACGCCGGCACCCAGCCAGGCGGGCCAGTGCGTGGGCGAGAGCAGGGAGCGGGTGAAGCTGGGACGAGGCATGCCGGGCATCGCCCGCATTGTAGGGAACAAGCCAAAACGAGGCGAGCCGCGGCGTGGGGCAGGGCCCGTGCGTCCGAGCCGATATACTGGCGCACCGCGATCGAAAGGCTCTCCGTTGCGCTACATCTACACCCTCGCCATGTACCTGGTGACGCCGCTGATCGTGTTGCGGCTGATGGCGCGTGGCGTGCGCTACGGCGACTACCACAAGCGCTGGCGCGAACGCTTCGGCTTCTTCGAGGCCTCGGGCGTGACCGGCAGCCTGTGGGTGCACGCCGTGTCGGTGGGCGAGGTCAACGCGGCCGAGCCGCTGATCAAGGCCTTGCAGACGGACTATCCGAACGCGCCGCTGGTGGTGACCACGGTGACGCCCACCGGCTCCGAACGGGTGCGCCAGCTGTTCGGCGACAGCGTGTTCCACGTCTATCTGCCCTACGACCTGCCGTTCTCGGTATCGCGCTTCCTCAAGCGCGTGCGACCGCGCCTGGCGATCATCGTGGAAACCGAGATCTGGCCGAATCTCTACCTGGCCTGCCGGCGTCGCAGCATCCCGCTGATGATCGTCAACGCGCGCCTGTCCGAGCGCTCGCTGCGCGGCTATAAGCCACTGGGCAACCTTGTGGCGCAGGCCATGCGTTGCGTGTATCAGATCGCCGCCCAGTCGCGTACCGATGCCTCGCGTTATCGCGCGCTGGGCGCCGACCCGGACAAGATCGTGGTCACCGGCAATATGAAGTTCGACATGCCGGTGCCCTACGACGCTGAGCGCAAGGGTGAGGAGCTGCGCCAGCAGTGGGGCCATCTGCGTCCCGTCTGGATCGCGGGCAGCACGCACGAAGGCGAAGAACTGCCGGTGCTCGAAGCCCACCTGGAAGTGCTCACGCGCTGGCCCGACGCCTTGTTGCTGATCGCACCCCGACACCCCGAACGCTTCAAGCTGGTGGAAAACTCCGCGCGCAGCCTGGGTTTCACGGTGGGTACGCGCAGCGCCGACCGCGTGCCGTCGGCGGCTCATCAGGTCTTCGTGATCGATGCGATGGGCGAGCTGATGCCGTTCTACGCTGCCTCCGATCTGGCTTTCGTGGGCGGCAGCCTGGTGCCGATCGGCGGCCACAATGTGCTGGAACCCGCCGCACTTTCCACGCCGGTGCTGGTTGGCCCGAACACCTTCAATTTCGAAGAAATCACCCTCACCCTCATCCGCGAGGGCGGTGCGTCGCGCGTGAACAGCGCCGAGGAACTGGGTCCGGTGGTGCTGCAGCTGTTGCGCGATCCGCCGCAGCGCCAACGCATGGGCGACGCGGCGCGCATCGTGTTCGACAGCGAGCGCGGCGCCGTCAAGCGCGTGATGGGCATGATCGACGACCTGCTGCAGGAATAGACGTCCAGACGTCTGCAGGGCCAAGACRCAACAAGGCCGGGACTTGCCCGGCCTTGTCGGTTGCAGCTTATGCGATGCGCGTTACTGCAGCATCGAATTGACCATTTCCACGTCTTTCACGTCGATCGAGCCTGCCGACTGCTTGAGCTGCAGCTGGTCGAGCACCAGCTGGTGGCRCGACTGCGAGTAGCTGCTCTCGGCCTGGGTCAGGGTCTGAATCGCATTGAGCACGTTCAGCATGGTCTGCGTACCCACGTCGAAGCCGGCGCGGGTGGCTTCCAGTGCCTTCTGGCCGGAGTCGACCGAGGCCTTGTTCGCCTCCACCTGGCTGATGCCGGCGGCGACCGAGCGATAGAAGTTCAGCGTGTCGCGGACTACCTGGCGACGCGTCGACTCCAGCGAGTCCTGGGCTTCGTCGCGCTGGTAGATCGACTGACGAACGCGGGACTGCGTGGCGCCGCCGGAGAAGATCGGAATATTCATCGAGATGCCGACCGTGGTGCCATAGGCGCCATTGCCGGGCACGTTGTAGTTGCCGTGCTCGAGCCAGGTGGTGTCCTTGCCGCGCGACACCGAGGCGTTGATCGTCGGCAAGTGGCCGGCGCGAGCCGCGTCGATGTCGTGCTCGGCCGCCTGCACGGTGTACTGGCTGGCATGGATGCTGGCGTTGGACTGCAATGCAGCCTGCACCCAGGCGTTCGGGTCTGCCGGGTTCGGCGGCGTCAGCGGCAGATCCTCGCGCAGCTTCTTGAGCTCGCCCACCGGCTTGCCGGTGATCTGGGTGAGCGCTTCCTTGGCGTCGTTGAGGGTGTTCTGCGCGGCCACAGTCTGGGCCTTGGCCAGTTCGTATTCCGACTTGGCCTGGTAGACGTCGGTGATGGCCGACAGGCCCACCTTGAAGCGCTGATCGGCCTGGTCGTAGGCCTGCTTGAAGGAGTCCTCGCTGGCCTTGGCGAATATCAGCGCATCCTGGCTGGTCAATACGCCGAAGTAGGCCGTGGTGACACGGACATACAGGTTCTGCGCCGCGGCGTCGTAGGTGGCGTCCTGAGAATGCGCGGCGGATCGCGCTGCCGCGAGGTTGGCCCATTGGCTGAGGTCGACAATCGTCTGGGTCAGCGTGGCCGAAAGATCACGCGTGCGCGAATGGCCGAAAGAGGAGCCGGTGACCGTGCCGTTGGCAAGGTTGTTGCCCGCCGACTGCTGTTGCAGCCCGTAACTGCCATTGAGCTGCGGCAGCATCAACGCACGCGCCTGATCAACGCCTTCACCGGTAGCAAGGCGCGTGGCTTCCGCCTGCGACAGCACCGGGTCATTGGCGCGGGCTTCTCGGTATGCATCCAGCAAGTCCTCGCTGTGGCCGGCCAGCGGCAATGCCGACAGGGCCAGGGCGAGGGTCAGAAGCTTCAAGCGCATGGGTTGCCTCATGTATGGGGAAATAGGTCAGAAAACGAAGCGACGCGGCGGCTCGGCGTGCTTCAAATAGGGCAGGTCGGTCTCAAACAGCGATTCTTCGCGGTAGCGACCATTGCCCTCGTGGGTGAGCAGCAGCACGTGCTGCACCGGCGACTCGCCGCGCACCACCAGCAGGCGGCCACCGGGCTTGAGCCAGCCCAGGAAGCGCTGCGGGATCTGGTACACCGCGCCGGTGACAACCAGTGCGTCGAACAATCCGTTCGGCTGCCAGCCATTCACCGCTTCGCCGGCTTCCAGCGTCACGTTGGCGATGCCTGCGCCAGCCAGGCGCTGGCCCGCTGCAGTGACGAAATCGGCATGGATGTCCAGGCTGGTGACGTGACCAGCGAGCTTGGCCATGCAGGCCGTCAGGAAACCCGAACCCGTGCCGATTTCCAGCACCTGGTCGCTCGGGGTGAGTTCCAGCGCCTGCAGCACCCGGCCCTCGACCACCGGCTTCATCATCACTTCGCCGTGACCCAGCGGCAGGCACAGGTCGGCAAAGGCCAGCTTGCGGTGCTCAGGGGCAACGAAGTCCTCGCGGCGCACGCTGCCCAGCACGTCGAGCACGCGGGCATCCAGCACCTCCCAGGGGCGCACCTGGTTTTCCACCATGTTCACTCGCGCCTGTTCGAAGTTCATCGCCATGTTGCTTAGGTCCTAATGCGAATCGGGAAAAAGGCTAAAAAGGATAAGCGCTTAGCCATCTTCCGACAATGTGCAAAGCCTGCGGGTTCGTACCAACGACACGAAGTGCCGGAAGTCATCGCGCTTGGTTGACGGAAGTCATGCGTGGCGCGGTGTCCGCGGACACTTCGCCATGCCAAGGTTACGCACTACGTCGATGCTTCCCCGTACGCGCGACCACCGTCTGACCAGGGAGTCGCGTGAGTGCATCTTGCATGGCCTGATGCAAGGATGCGTCAAGGCGCTGAACACGGGCCCGGGGCGAGAGGCTGCCGCGGCTCTGTGCCGCGACCTCCAGCCAGGCCAGCCAGCGGGCGATACGGCTGCGTTCGGTGGGGTCAAGCCCGGACAGCGCGGCGCGCGCCGCGAACGCGGCCCGGCGGGCCTCCGCC
>NZ_JBFTRY010000004.1:0-96921 GCF_056399745.1 Dyella sp. 01N36 | reverse complement strand
CGTGGCTGTCGCGCACAGGGTGCGCTCCCACAGACAAGCGGGCGTTGGAGAGAAAATGAGCGATGCCCAAAGCCGATGCGAAGCGAGGCCCCGCTTTAAGTCCTCAGCGATTCGGGCGCGTTGCGCAGCGCATTGAGGTACCCGCTGTGTACCCTCGGAGGTTGTCCCACAACAGCGCGCCTCAAGCGTTCGGGCTTATCCAAGCACGATGCTGCGGGCGTTTTAGGCCATTCTCTTTGGGTTACTTTCGACGCGAAGCTAGTCCCGTGGGATCTCTTGGGCCAGCAAGAGAAAAGTGACTCGAGCGGCGGCAGCCGTTCGAAACGCCCGCCGCGTAGGCGGCACCCTTGCCTCGAGGCGACAACCGAAGACTGACGAATCTGGATGACCAGTTTCGCTGTTGAGAAGCGCCTCCGGCCTGCACCGGGATGACGCGCAAAGAGGCGGCCTCCGCCTTGATGACCAGCTAGAAGGCAGGCTGCATCCGGAAGCCAAACCAATGGCACGCAACCAGCGGCACTCCTCCCGATAAATGCCTGTGCCACATTCGCAGGAACAACGAGCAACGATAAAGCTCACCACCATCTCAAAAGACGCAAACACCCCAACCCCAGCTAAAAACACTCCGCCAACCTCCGCACCCCCTCATCAATCTGCGCCAGATTCGCCCCGCCATACCCCAACAGCAGCCCGCCCCGAGATGGCGGCTCCAGATAGCACGGCGTCAGCGGCCGCACCGAGACGCCCTTGCTCGCTGCCTTGCGCGACACCGCCACGTCATCCACCCCGTGCGGCAAGAGCCCCGCAAGCTGCATGCCCGCTTCCGTGCCGATCACTTCCAATCGCTCGCCAAGATACTTGCCGATCGCGTCGTGCACGGCTTCGCGACGCTGCATGTAGAGCGTTCGCATGCTGCGGATATGCCGCGCGAAGTGGCCTTCGCGGATGAATTCGGTCATGGCGGACTGATAGAGCATGGAGGAGAAGGTATCGATCGCATCGCGCCCGGCATGGAAATCGGCGACGAGATCATCCGGCACCACGATGTAGCCCAGCCGCAATGCGGGAAACATCACCTTGCTGAAGGTGCCCAGATAAATCACCCGTGCATGCGTGTCAGCGCCCTGCAGCGAAGACAGCGGTCGGCTGCCGAAGCGGTATTCGCTGTCGTAATCGTCTTCGATGATCCAGGCGTCGTTGCTCGCCGCCCAATGCAACAGCTGCATGCGTCGCGATGCGCTCATCGCCATGCCCAGCGGGAACTGGTGCGACGGCGAGATGTAGATCGCGCGGGCGCCCGCACCGACACGCGCGCCGTGCGCCACATCGATGCCCTCCGCATCCACCGGCACGGGCACCAGTTCCGCGCCAGCGGTGCGCAGCGCCTGGTGCGCACCGGGATAACCGGGATCCTCCATCCACACGCGCTCACCGGGGTCCAGCAGCACGTGGGCGCAGATCTGCAGCGCTTGCTGCGAGCCGGTGGTGATCAGGATCTGCGAGGCATCGCAGCGCACGGCGCGCGCCACGCCCAGATATTCGGCGATGGCCTCGCGCAATGGCAGATGGCCCATCGGGTCGCCGTAACCCATCGCCTCCGCCGACAGATGACGCGCGTGGCGGCTCACCAGCTTCGACCATAGCGCCGAAGGAAACGCATCCAGCGCCGGCAGGCCAACGCGGAATGCGCCCATATTGGCCAGCCAGGTGGCATCCGGCGTACGCATCTGGGCGGCGCGCAGAGAGGTGCGCCGCGAGCCTCCGCCCGTCGCCGCCGGCTCCGGGCGCGCCGCCTTCACCCGCTGCACCGTCAGGTCCGAAGGAATGGCGCGCGCCACGCAGGTACCGGCGCCGGTAAAGGTTTCGAGGAAGCCTTCCGCCTGCAACTGTTCGTAGGCGCCCAGCACTGGAATGCGCGAAATGCCCAGTTCATTGGCGAGGCTGCGGGTCGATGGCACGCGCTGCCCCGGCCGCAACTGTCCACTGCTGATGGCTCGGCGGAACCAGTCCGACAACTGCTGGTACATGGGTGTATCGCTGCCGGCGTCCATGGCAACGGGGGGCAAAAATCCGGCGGGGATGCGCTGCATGGGGCCGACTCCATAGTGGTCATGTCGATCCGGCACAAAGTGGCTATTTAAGCCAACCACTTGCGGGCATAGCTTGCACCCGTCCGCCCTGGCCATCAACCATGAAGAGCCCATTGCCCTCATCGCTGATCGACACACGCTTTTTCGTGTTGTGCCTGGCACTGCTGCTATGCCTGCCGGGCACGTGCCAGCGTGCGTATGCGCAGGATGAGTCCTCGGCAACCGAAGTGCCGCAAACCCGCGAGAACGCCTGGTGGACCGGCCCGATGATGGCCAACTCGGCCGAGACCCTGCCGCCCGGGCACATGCTTCTGGAGCCCTATCTCTACGACGTCACCAGTCGTGGTGTGGACAGTTTTGGCTCGCGTACGTACATCAACTATGGCGTGGCCAACAAATTCACCATGGGCATCATTCCGGTGTTCGGCTACAACCGCGTCAGCGGCGCGCCGAACAGCAGCGGCATCCAGGTGGGCGACATCACCTTGCAGGCGCAATATCGGTTGCGGCAGTTCCACGAAGGCAGTTGGCTGCCTACCGTGGCGATCCAGTTGCAGGAGACGTTTCCGTCCGGGAAATACGATCGTCTTGGCGATCGCCCCGCCGACGGCCTCGGCAGCGGCGCGTACACCACGACCATCGGCCTGAATACGCAAACGTATTTATGGATGCCCAATGGCCGCATCCTGCGCGTGCGCTTCAACATCTCTTTCTCGTTTTCCTCCAGCGCGGATGTGGAAGGCGTAAGCGTCTACGGCACCGACGCAAGTTTTCGTGGCCATGCGCGCCCCGGCAACAATGCCTTCGCCAATGCCTCGTTCGAGTACAGCCTCACGCGACGCTGGGTGCTGGCGCTCGATGTGATCTACAACCACAACAGCAGCACGCATGTAGGCGGTCAGGAGTTCGCCAGCAACGATCCCTTTCCACCCGACACGCCACTGGGTGCGCGTTCAAACCGTTACATCGGTTTCGCTCCGGCCGTCGAATACAATTGGTCGCCGAACATCGGCCTCTTGCTGGGCGTGCGCGTCATCCCTTCGGGCAACCGCACATCGTCGTCCGTCACGCCTGCTATCGCTCTCAACTACGTGCACTGAGGATTGACGACATGAAACGTGTTTGCCTGATCGTAGTGTCTGCGTTGCTCACTGTTTCTGCGGCCATGGCGGCTGCGCCTACGCATCCACTGCCCAGCTTCGTCGGGCTCGCCATCGCCGACAAGAACCGCCCCGAGGAAGACCGCGCGCTGGATGCACAGCGCAAGCCTGCCGTCGTACTTGGCTATACCGGCATCAAGCCCGGCGACATCGTCGTGGATCTGATGCCGGGCAAGGGTTATTACACGCGCCTGTTCAGTCGCATGGTCGGCAGCAAGGGCAAGGTCTACGCGCTGCAGCCCGCCGAGATGGACAAGATCGCGCCCAAGGGCCTGGAAAGCGTGCGCAGCTTTGCCGGCAAGGAGGGTTACGCCAACGTCACCGTGCTGGTGGAACCGGTCAATGAACTGAAGTTGCCCGAACCGGTGGATGTGATCTGGACCTCGCAGAACTACCACGACCTGCACGATCCCTTCATGGGTACGCCGGACATGGCCAAACTCGACAAGAGCCTGTTCGACGCCCTGAAACCCGGCGGCATCCTGATCGTGCTCGATCATGCGGCGGCCGACGGCACCGGCATCACCAAGACCAACGATCTGCACCGCATCGATCCCGCCGCGGTGAAGAGCGAACTGACGGCGGTGGGTTTCCAGTTCGACAGCGAAAGCGACGCGCTGCGCAATCCTGCCGACGATCACACCAAGGGCATCCGTGACCCGTCGGTCAAAGGCAACACGGATCGCTTCATCTACAAATTCCGCAAACCCTGATCACTTTGTCCGGCGCACTTCACCGTCCCCCTGCTGCGTGCCTTCGCCTTTGATGAAATCGACGAAGGCACGCAGTGGCGCCGGCATATGTGCACGGCTGGGGTAATACAGCAACGGCCCGGTGAAGGGCTGGCACCACTCTTCCAGCACGGGCAGCAAGGCGCCGTCGGCGAGCGCAGGCTGCAGGAACTCCTCGAAGGTGTGGATGATGCCGAGGCCTGCGACGGCAGCCTCCACTTCCATCTCGATGGTGGAGGCGAGCAGGCGGCCATCCGGTCGTATGCGCACGACCTTGCCGCGCCGCTCGAACTCCCAGGCCGCGATCACGCCGCTGGGAAAGCGATGGCGGATGCAGGCGTGATTCACCAGGTCCTGCGGGCTGCCCGGAGATCCATACTTGGCCAGATAGGCGGGTGACGCCGCTGCCGCGAAGCGCTGCGTACGCGGACCGATGGGCATCGCGATCATGTCGCGCTCGACGCGCTCTTCGTAGCGGATGCCTGCATCGCAACCCGCCGCCAGCATGTCGACGAAGGCGTCGTCGGTGATCACATCGAGCGTGATGCCCGGATGCGCTTTCAGAAAGCGCGTGGCTATCGGCGGCAGCACGTGTCGCGCCACGATGGAGGGCACGTTGAGGCGCAACGTGCCGGCAGGGCTGTCGCGATAGGCATTGATGCTGTCGAGCGCGCCGCCAATCTCTCCCACCAGTGGCGCCAGGCGATCAAGCAGGCGCTGCCCGGCTTCTGTGGGCGTGACGCTGCGTGTGGTGCGGTTGAGCAGGCGCACGCCAAGACGTGCTTCCAACCGCCGCAAGGCCGCGCTCAACGCCGAGGCGGAAACATTGCCCTGCAGGGCCGCGCCGCGAAAACCACGGGCACGCGCCACCGCGATGAAGGCTTCGATATCGGCTAGGCCAAGCTCTTCCATTGTGCGGATTCCGGCACAGGTCGTACGGATAGGACCGGATTATCGTACACCGAGCGCGCCGCCATACTTCCCTCCGAGCCATCCTCACCGCCTACGCGGCCACCTTCAGGAGAACCCACGATGCAACATCGTCAACTTGGCGCCACCGGTCCCCGCGTTTCCGCCCTTGGCCTGGGCTGCATGGGCATGTCGGGCATGTACGGACCGTCCGACCGCGCCGAAAGCATCGCCACCATCCACGCGGCGCTGGACGCCGGCATTGACCTGCTCGACACCGGCGACTTCTACGGCATGGGCCACAACGAAATGCTGATCGGTGAGGCGCTGAAGAACGTGCCGCGAGAAAAAGCCCTGATCAGCGTGAAGTTCGGCGCGTTGCGCGATCCGGCCAATGGCTGGGGCGGCAATGACACGCGCCCCGCCGCAATGAAAAATTTCCTCGCCTACACCCTGCAGCGCCTGGGCGTGGATTACATCGACGTCTATCGCCCCGCGCGTCTGGACCCTAACGTACCGATCGAAGAGACCATTGGCGCCATCGCCGATATGGTCAAGGCAGGCTACGTGCGCCACATCGGCCTGTCCGAAGTGGGCCCGGAAACCATTCGTCGTGCAGCTGCCGTGCATCCGATCGCCGATCTGCAGATCGAGTACTCGCTGATCTCGCGCGGCATCGAGGACGGCATTCTGCAGACCTGTCGCGAGCTGGGTATCGGCATCACTGCGTACGGCGTGCTGTCGCGCGGCCTGATCAGCGGGCATTGGGATAAGAACAACGCCGGCAAGGGCGATTTTCGTGCGATCAGCCCGCGCTTCCAGGCGGGCAATGTCGACCACAATCTTGCGCTCGTGGACGCGCTACGCAACATCGCAGAAGAGAAAAACGTCTCCGTCGCCCAACTGGCCATTGCGTGGGTGGCAGCTCAAGGCAAGGACATCGTGCCGCTGGTCGGCGCGCGTCGCCGCGATCGACTGCAGGAGGCGCTGGGATCGCTGGAGGTTTCGCTGAGCGCGCAGGATTTGGCCACCATTGAGGCCGCAGTGCCGAAGAATTCGGCGGCCGGAGAGCGTTACGCCGCGGCGCAGATGGCGCATTTGGATAGTGAGCGGGCGCATTGAGTTAGCTTCCTCTCCTTGTGGGTAGTGGAACTGCTTGTCTGTGGGAGCGCACCCTGTGCGCGACAGCCACGCTGGGAGTACCGCTCCGTAGGTTCGTCGCGCACAGGGTGCGCTCCCACAAATAGCCAGCCGCAGACTTGATCCGCCAACAAGGCCTCGGCTCCCTTGTAGGAGCGCACTTGTGCGCGACCACCTGACGGAGCGATACACCCACGCGCTGCGGTCGCGCACAAGTGCGCTCCTACAACAAACAAACAGCTTCCCGGCAACGCCTGGCATGGTCGGGCTCTTGACCCTCGGGCCCCCGGTATAACGCGGCGGGCGGATGCCCTGCATCACCGCCACGCCCCAGACCTATACTCGACCACACCGCTCCGCCGAGACCCCGCCCATGGGATTCCTGCAAGCCCCGCCGCAGCTCGCTCACCCCTATCGCGCCGATCCCCTGCTGCACGCCACGCTGCGGCGCGCGCTGCCACCGGCACGACTCGCCGCCATCGAGCCCGACCTGCAGGCGCTGGGCGATTACGCCGTGATGGAATGGGAGCGCGCCTGCCGCAGCACGCGCCACAAGCCCGTGCTCACGCAATGGGACGCCTGGGGTAACCGCGTCGATCGCATCGAGCTCACCCAAGCCTGGCAAGAAGGCCCGCACATCACCACCAAATATGCGGTGCTCGCATCGGGCCATGAGGCGCATGAGCACGCACGGTTGGAAGAATTCGCGCGCGTCTACCTGTATCACGTGGCCAGCGAGTTCTATAGCTGCCCGTTGGCGATGACCGACGGCGCCGCTACCGCGCTCAAGGCCTCAGGCAATAAGGCGCTCATCGAACGCGCACTGCCGCGCTTGCTCAGTCGCGATCCGTCCACGTTCTGGTTGAGCGGACAGTGGATGACCGAGAACGCGGGCGGCTCGGACGTCGGCAATACGGAGACCATGGCCCGCCAGGACGCCTCTGGACAGTGGCGTCTCTACGGACGCAAGTGGTTCAGTTCAGCGGTGGTCGGCGAAATGGCGCTGGGACTCGCACGCCCCGAGGACGCAGGCAATGGCCCCGGCGCACTTGCCCTGTTCTACGTCGAAACGATGGATGGCGAGCGCCGCAAGCCGGAACTCATCATCGATCGCCTGAAAGACAAACTCGGCACGCATGAGTTGCCGACGGCGGAGATCCATCTCGACGGTCTGCCCGCGTGGCCACTGGGCGAGTTGGCGAATGGCGTGCGCCAGGTGGCGCCGATGCTCAACATCACGCGCACGTGGAATGCAGTGGGCGCCACCGCCAGCATGGCACGGGCGCTTTCGCTGGCTCGCGATTACGCCACGCGCCGCCAGGCGTTCGGCAAGCGACTGATCGATCAGCCGCTGCATGCGCAGACTCTCGCGGACATGCAGGCCGAATTCGAAGGCGCGTTTGCGCTCACCTTCGAAGTGGCGCATCTGCTCGGACGAGTGGAACACGGCGTGGCGCAGCCGCATGAAATCGCCCTGCTGCGACTGCTCACGCCCTTGGCCAAGCTGTGGACCGGCAAGCTGGCAGTGAAACTGTGTTCCGAAGCGCTCGAATGTTTCGGCGGCGCCGGCTATATCGAGGACACCGGCCTGCCCCAGCTGCTGCGCGATGCGCAGGTCTATGCGATCTGGGAAGGCACCACCAACGTATTGTCGCTGGACAGCCTGCGCGCGCTGGCTGGGGAGAATCTCGGGGCCTTGCGCACAGCGATCGAAGGCTGGCTGGCCGACAGCATCGATGCGCACGCGCGGCAGGAAATCCATCGGGCACTGGATGGTGCCGGTGCCTACCTGCACTCGCGGGCCGRCGAGCGGGCGTCGCTGGAAGCCGGCGCCCGTGGACTGGCGATCACCCTCGCCCGCTGCACCGCGGCGGCCCTGCTGGCGCGTCACGACACGTGGTCGGCCCCGCATGGCCATGCGCGTACGGGCGCTGCGCTGCGGCGTTTCGTGGCGCATGGATTGGCACGTTTCTCCACCGCCGACGCTACCGATACCGCGTTGTTACTCGGCCCGCACTGAATCGCTGCCCTTGTGGGAGCGCACCCTGTGCGCGACTGGACGTGCCCGGACTGAGGCGGGCTGTCGCGCACAGGGTGCGCTCCCACAAGGGCTTGAGGGGCCTCAGGCTGAGCCTGGGCATGCGGAGATCGGTCGTTGGCCCTAAAATACCGGCCTCCCCCACCCTGGCGACTCCCGACCATGCAGCATCTGACCATCGTCACCACCGGCGGCACCATCGACAAGATCTATTTCGACGACAAGTCGGACTACAAGATCGGCTCGCCCCAGATCGGCGACATCCTCAGCCAGCTGGGCGTGGCGTTCCAGTTCGACGTGATCCCGATCCTGCGCAAGGACAGCCTGCACATGGGCGACGAGGATCGCGCCCTCGTGCGTTCCACCATCGAAGCGCAGCCGCATCGCCACGTGCTGGTCACGCACGGCACCGACACCATGGTCGAAACCGCGCGCGAGCTCGCCAGCATCAAGGGCAAGGTGATCGTGCTCACCGGTGCGCTCAATCCGGCGCGCTTCCAGGGTTCCGATGCGGTGTTCAACATCGGTTGCGCCGTGGCCGCCGTGCAGACCCTGCCCGATGGCGTGTACATCACCATGAACGGCCGCGTGTGGGACCCGTCCAAGGTGCGCAAGAACCGCGACGCCAATCGCTTTGAAGAGAACAACGGCTGATTGCCACGCTATCGCTGCAAAGAGAAAGGCCCGGCCATCACTGACCGGGCCTTTTGCTTTTACAACACCGTGATTACTGCACGTTGAGATTTACATCATCGAGGACGAACGAGGTCTGCTCGGACGAATCCTCCGTGCCGGTGAACTTGATCGTCACCGTCTGGCCGATGTACGCGCTGAGATCGAAAGTCGCGAGCGAGTAACCCGCCGCTGCGTTGAGGTTCGAGTACGTGACCAGGGTCTTCAGCAAGGTGCCGCTGCTGTTGAGTACTTGCACGGTGAGTTTGTCGTACGCCGTGGTCCTGGTGGTCTCGGCGGTATCGATGTGCAGGTAGTAGGTCAACGTAGCCGAGCTCTTGCCGCTGGGAATGGTCACCTTCTGCGACGCCGTGTCGGTGTGCGCGCTGCCGTAACCGTCCAGCCACACGAACCAGGTGCCGGCATGCGCCGTCTCGCCGCTGCAGGTGCTGTTGCTGCAGAGCGCGCCGGAGCTGATCGTCCACGGGGTGGCCGCGCCGGTTTCAAAGCCCGGGTTCACGATCAGCTGCGACGGCGTACCGCCGCCCGTCACCGTCACCGACGAGGTCTTGCTCGAGGTCTTGGCGCTGACGCCATCGGTCACCGTCTCGGTGACGCTATACGTGCCGGCCGCGGCATAGGTATGGCTCGGGCTCGCGGTTGTAGCGCTGCCGCCATCGCCGAAGGTCCACGAGTACGAGGAGATGCTGCCGCCCGTATCGGTCGAGCTGTCGGTGAAGTTGGCGGTGAGGCCATTGGTGACAAAGCTGAAGTTCGCCGTCGGCGTGCCGCCCGTACCACCACCGCCGCCGCCCCAGTACTGAGTGACGTAGCTGTTGAACTTGGCGATGTCGAGCGAACCCCAGCCGGTGGCGTTGTCGTAGCCGGCCTTGGCCGTGTAGCCGTTGCCGCTGTAGCCATTGTTGCCCGAGGTGACGTCATGCAGCGGCGTGGCGTCGGTGGGGAAATGCGCGTACATGTTCTGGGTCGGCAAGCCCAGTGTGTTGTTGTTGGCCGAGAGAATGCGCGCCCAGATGCCGACGAAAATCGGCGAGGCAAGGCTGGTGCCGCCGATCTGGTAGGTCTGGCCCTGGATCACGATGTTGGCGCCAGTGGATTGCGCTGCATCGAACGCCACGTCGGGCACCTGACGCTTGGTCACTGACGAACCCAGCGCAGTGGTCTGCCAGCTAGGTGCGGCTTCGAACAGACTCACGCCGCCACCGGTGGCCCACAGGCGCTTGTTGTTGTCGCCATTGTTCGGATCGACGGCCGCCAGGCCTTCGTTCCACACCGTCTCGCCCGACCACGTGGTGCCCGTGGTGCTGAGTGTGGTGCCGCCGACCGCCACCACGTTCGGCGAACTGGCGGGCTCGCTCACGGAGTAATGGGTGAGCGAGATTTTCACCGTGCCCGCGGAGTTCGCGACGTAGCCCGGGGCACCTTCGGTCGGATCGCTGGACCACTGGTACACACCGGCATCGCCCGAAGCGATGGAGAAGGTCTGACCCTGCGCCACCGCCTGCGCGAAGATCGCATCGTCGGCCGACTGCGTGCCTGAGCTATTGGCCGCCGATTCGTCCTCGCCCAGCGACACGTTGATCACCTTCGCCGTGTTGTCGGTCACCGCGCGGTTGTACGCCGCGGTGATGGCCGCATCGGTGAGGCAGCTGTCGTTGGCGCAGTTGGGCGCGGAGTAGAAGATCAGCGTGTTCACGCCGCCAGAGGTACCGGTGATGGTCTGGCTATCCAGGTTCCATTCGCCGTCGCCATCGGGATCGTCCGCATAGGCCTGGCTGCCGGTCTTCACCACTTGCGTGTTCACCGTGCTCATGCCGGCGCCGGTAGTGAAAGTTTTCAGATCGGCAATGGTCTGGGTCATGTCACCCCAGGTGATGATGCCGACCTTGGTGGACGATGCCGTCGGCGTGCTGCCTGCGTCGTAGATCGCCGGGAAATCCTTGGGGCTGTGCGAGGTCTGCACCGCCGCAGCCTGGATGCCGACGTTGTTCGCGTTCGCATGCACCGGCCCCACGATGTGATGCATGGTGTGCGGCACGTTGAGGTTCTGCAGGCCGAGCACGGCGTTGACGATGCCACCGAGCGCAGCCGGCACCTGCACGGCCGAGTCGTTGGCGATGCGCTGCTTGCCGCCAAAGGCGAAGGTGCGCATGGTGGTGCGGAAGGCCGCGTTGACCGAGGTGGCGTTGCCATCGGCCTCGATCAACATGTTGTTGGGCGACACCTGCACATGGTTGAAGCCTGATTGGCGCAGATGCGCCAGCACTTGCGCCACCTGATCGTCGGTGGGCGCATAGCGTGCCTTGAACTGCGCAGGCGTGAGGAACTGATGGAACTGCGCGCTGGCGGGATCGTTCACTGCGTGCAGGAACCTCTCCAGCTCATCCACGTTGCGCAGGTTGAGGCTGAGCGCCACATGCACCGGCTTGCTCGCTTCCAGCGGCGACACCGTGGCCGCGTCGACGGTGGGCGAGCCGTGCATGCTCAGTGTCCAGGTGCTGTTGCCTGCCGCCGCCGTGGTGGCTGCGGTGCTTAGCCCAGACGAGCGGCTGATGGCCGCCTGCGTGCGGACGCCTACCCAGGCATCGTTGGTCGCCGCATGCAGCGTCCCTGCCATGGCCATCGACATCGCCATCGGCAGCAGTGCCTTGCGAATCGCCTTTCCCCGCAAATCGATACGAACAGTCATTCTTGTCTCCTTGACGTTTTTGAGGACGAACCGACCCGATGCGGTGCGATGCACCACATGCATGAAGGCGCCGCTGTGCGCGGCCTCGGGTCTCGTGACTGTGCTGCGATCCGATAGACGTCCGGGCCTGCTTTCCCCCTGCCATTCCATGGAACGGCATGCCCGAACGAAGACTCGCTAAACGACGCCCACCGCGCGAATGCCGGTGCCCTCGTCGCCAAAGGACCACCCGTCAACCCTCCCGCTGACGGATTAATTGACGCTAATCAAGAAAATTCGATGCGTCAATGACAGCAACGCATGCCTGAAAATCCGCGATAAACAGCAATTAGCTGCGATCGATTGCGTTGATTCGTTTTTTCATGCGTTTGCTTGCACCAAGCGGACAGTCACAGGAACGCAATTAATTTCCCGACTGATTAAACACTTATAAAAAGTGGTGATGCCGTTCTCAATATCAGCATGAACATCACATTGGCGCTCTGGCGCGAGTTATATCGATTCTAAAATTTTGGCCTGCAACCCGGCGTCTTTCAGCTCGAAAGCGAAGGCGCGAAAGTTATTGCGCAAGCGCCGCAGCAAGCTCTACACGCCATGCTGACGAAGCTAACTCCCGGCTAAATCCGGACCCTGCCGACGAGCTTGCCGAACACGACAAAACAGACTGCGGAGTGCAGCCTGTCGTCGCCGCGAGTGGGCGCAGCGATCTGTATCAAACGTATCGAACGCAAACGATCGGCGCACGGGGCGAAGCCGTGCACATCATCGATTCAACAGGAAACACGCCGGCGTTGCGGCGTCAGAGCATGCCCGTTTCAAGCTTGGCCGCATCCGACATCATGGAATGATTCCACGGCGGATCGAACACCAGGTCCACGTCGGCTTCAGCGACGGTGGGGATGAGTTCGAGCTTGGTGCGCACGTCGTCGACAAGGATGTCGCCCATGCCGCAGCCCGGTGCGGTCAGGGTCATTTTCACGTAGACCTTGCGCTGGTCGGGAGCCGGATGCTCCACGCTCACGTCATAGACCAGGCCGAGCTCGACCACGTTGATCGGGATTTCCGGATCGAACACGGTACGCAGCTGCTGCCACACGAGCGCTTCGACGTCCGAGTCGCTGGCATCGCTGGCCAGTTCGATCGGCGGCGGCGGTTCCTTGCCCAGCGCGTCGGCATCGTTGCCGGCGATGCGGAACAGGTTGCCTTCCACATAGACGGTGAAGCTGCCGCCCAGCGCCTGGGTGATGTAACCGATCTGGCCGGCCGGCAGGCTGACCGTTTCGCCTTGGGGCACCATGACTGCCTGGCAGTCGCGCTCCAGGGTGAAAGGTTCGCTGCTTAGACTGAAACCGCTCATGCCGATCCTGCCAACTCTCATCGTTGGGCGCGGCCTTCGCCACGCCAAGCTGTCTATTATGCCGGTTGACGACCGGTCATGCCGACGAAATCAGGTCGCGCCGCCTCAATCTCAAGGGGGACGCGGCGTCACGGGACTTCAGGCCGGGGACAGCGACGTGCCGCCGCGCGCTATCATGAGAGTTTACGCCCGGGAAATACCGTGTCCGCCGTCCAGTTTGTCGCTTGCCGCTCATGAAGGTGCGGGCCACCTTTTCCCTGTTGTTCGCGCTGGTGAGCGCCCTGATGCTGGGGCTGGCTGCCGGCGCGGTCTGGATGGTTCCGACGCTCTACTCGCGCCACCCCCTGCCCTGGCCGGCGCTGCCGGCGGGCTGGCTGCTGGGCAAGGCCGTGCGCCATTGGGTTCGCCCGGCCGGCGGTCATGCCGCCCTTCTGGCTGCCACCGCGACCTTCGTCGCGGTGCTCTACGTCAACGTGCTGACGGCCGCGGCCCGCATTTCCGGACTCATGGGCCTGGGCCTGATCGATTCGATGCGCACGGCCGGTCTGGGCCTGCTGCTCCAGCTCGCCGAACTGGGTTGCACGCCCGTCGACGACGTCTGGTTCCTTGCCGGCATGGGCATCGCTGCCTTCGTCGCATTCCGCCACGACCAGCCCCCGAAGACCGGCGGCTGATCGGGCCTCAACTCTCCAGCGTCTTCAGCGCGGCGACCAGTTCACTGGCAGCCGCCTGGCCATCGCCGTACAGCATGCGTGCGTTGTCCGCGTAGAACAGCGCATTCTCGATGCCGGCAAAGCCGGTGCCCTTGCCGCGCTTGACCACGATCACCTGTCTGGCGTCCGCCACATCGAGGATGGGCATGCCGTAGATCGGCGAGGACGGATCGGTCTTGGCCAGCGGATTGACCACGTCGTTGGCGCCGATCACCAGGGCCACGTCGGTCTGCGGGAATTCGGGATTGATGTCGTCCATGTCGGCGATCAGGTCATAGGGCACACCCGCTTCCGCCAGCAACACATTCATGTGGCCGGGCATGCGGCCGGCCACCGGATGGATGGCAAATTTCACCTTCACGCCACGCTCGATCAGCAGCTTGGCGAATTCCCACACCTTGTGCTGCGCCTGCGCCACGGCCATGCCGTAACCGGGCACGATCACCACGCGCTCGGCGTAGGCCATCATCACCGCGGCATCGCTGGCCTCGATCGGTTTCTGGCTGCCGGCAATCTCCTGCGCCGCACCGCCGGCTGCGCCAAAGCTGCCGAACAGCACGTTGCCGATCGAACGATTCATCGCCTTGGCCATCAGCTGGGTGAGCAAGGTACCGGCGGCACCCACCACGGTGCCGGCGATGATCATCGCCTCGTTTTGCAGCACGAAACCCTCGAACGCCACGGCCAGGCCGGTAAAGGCGTTGTAGAGCGAAATCACCACCGGCATGTCCGCGCCGCCGATCGGCAGGGTCATCATCAGGCCGAACAGCAGGGCCAGCCCGAAGAAGGTGACGATCAGCGGCATGCTCAAGTGGCCGCTGGCGATCATCCCGCCCAACACCACGGCGGCGCCCAGCACCAGCAGGTTCACCACCCG
Source organism: Dyella sp. 01N36 (assembly GCF_056399745.1). Classification (NCBI taxonomy): domain Bacteria; kingdom Pseudomonadati; phylum Pseudomonadota; class Gammaproteobacteria; order Lysobacterales; family Rhodanobacteraceae; genus Dyella; species Dyella sp. 01N36. Next base: position 82,524 of record NZ_JBFTRY010000004.1, on the reverse strand, counting down.
CTGTCCCGGGAAGACGAAACGGCGGTCCAGCCAGCCCTGCAGCTTGGCAAAAGCGATCAGGGAGCCGGAAAAGCTGACCGAACCGATCAGCGCACCGAGTACGGCCAGCACCAGTTGCGCCGTGCCGGGGGTATCGGCCCCGCTGGCCGTGAACTGCCCGCCATCCAGCAGGGTCACGGCGTTGCCGGCATAACTGAACAGCTCGGCGGCGCCGATGGCTGCCGCCGCGCCGCCGCCCATGCCGTTGTAGAGGGCGACCATCTGCGGCATGTCCGTCATGGCCACGCGCCGCCCCGACCACCAGGCGGCGGAGACGCCGATTAGCACGGCAGCCAGGATCAGCCCCCGGTTGTGCAGGTCAGGCAGCGCAAAGGTGGCCAGCACCGCCACCAGCATGCCCACACCAGCCCACACAATGCCGCCCCGCGCGGAACGCGGCGAACTCATGCGCTTGAGACCGAGGATGAACAGCAGGGCAGCGAGGAAGTAACAGGCCTTGATCAGTACCGGCAGCCAGGCCATTACTTCGCCTCCTTGCCGGCGCTGGGCTTGCTGGACTTGAACATCTCCAGCATGCGTTCGGTCACCACATAACCGCCGGCGGCATTGCCGGCACCCAGTAGTACCCCGATAAATCCGATCGTCATCTCGAACGGGGTCTGGGCGTGGCCTAGCGCTATCATGGCGCCCACCAGCACAATGCCGTGGATGAAGTTGGAGCCGGACATCAACGGCGTGTGCAGAATGACCGGTACCCGGGCGATGATCTCGTATCCCGTGAAAGCGGCCAGCATAAAGACATAAAGCGCCAGGAAACCGTCGAGCATGACCCCTCCCCGCCAGGACATCGGTGTAGCCGCACTATACGGTTGCGGGTCAACGCGTGCGAGCGTCGGACGTTGATAGCAGAGGACGTACCGATGGAGTCTCACGATGGCCGAGCCGACGAACCGGATGAGGACGGCATGAACAGCGCCGTCTCCACGCTAGACACCGATTTGTTGGCCGACGACGTTCGGGCGGCCCCCGCGTCGATGAATGCCTTCCTGACCCAGGTGGAACGCCGCGCCTTTCGCATGGCCGAGCTGAACCTGGGGCACCGCGAAGACGCCATGGACGCCGTCCAGGACGCCATGCTGAGGCTGGTCAAGCATTACAGCGAAAAACCCGCGCAGGAATGGACTCCCCTGTTCTGGGGCATCCTGCGCCGGCGCATCGTGGATCTGCAGCGTCGCCGCAAAGTGCGCTCGATCATGGTGGGCTGGCTGGGCGGGAAGGATGATGACGGCGAAGATCTGCCCGCCTGGGAACCGGCCGACACCGGCCCCGGCCCGCTGGAGCGCCTGAACGATGCACAGTCTTACGCGGATATGGCAGCAGCCGTGAAACTGCTGCCCCAGCGGCAACGCGAAGCTTTCATGCTGCGCGTGCTGGAAGGCCTGGATGTGGCGGAAACCGCCCAGGCCATGGGATGTTCGGAAGGGAGCGTTAAAACACACCTGTCGCGCGCGCTGCAACGTCTGCGCGACCAACTGGAGGCATGGCGATGAATGCGCCTGACAACCACTTCGAACGTCGCGCCCGCGAGCTGTATCGCGAGGCTTCGCGCCAGCTCGACCCGGCCGTGGCCGCCCGCCTGCGTGCAGCCCGACGCGACGCGCTAGCCAAAGCCGACCAGTCCTCGCTGGCGCACCGACTGCTGCAGCTGCTGCTGCCGGCAGGGGCGTTTGCCGCCATCGCGTTCGTCGCTTTGTTCATGTCTTCGCCGGTGCAGCGCCCCACCACGGCCAAGCCCGCCGGCGCCAGCCAAGTCGTGGATGTCGACGGCGAACTGCCGCCCGATGCCGCTGCTGCCGATCCGACGCTGTACCAGAACCTGGATTTCTACGGCTGGTTGGCCAAGAACAGCGATAGCGAGGCGAGCAGGTAACCATGCGTCGATGCCGTGTTTTCATGTCGCTGTTGTTAGTCCTTGGACTCAGCGGCATCGCCACTACCACGCTGGCCCAGCAGAATCCGCCGCCGCCGGGCGCGCAGGATAGTTTTCCGCATGGGCCGCCAGGTGGCGGGGCTTTTCCGCCCGATTTGCCGCGGGGCGATATGCCTCCCGGCCCACCGCCTGGCACACCGCCGGGGCCGCCGCCGCAACCGCGCCCGTGGCAGAGCCTGTCGCCGGACGAGCGCACGATCCTGGCTCCGTTGGCTGACAAGTGGAATACGTTCCCGCCGGAGCGCCAGGCGCACATGCTGCAGCGTGCCCAGCAGTGGCGGTCGTTGCCGCCCGACCAGCGCGAGGCGATCCGCCAGCGCATCGACCAGTGGCAGAAGATGACGCCGGAGCAGCGCGAACAGGCCCGCGAGAACAGCAAGCGCTTCCAGCAATTGCCGCCGCAGGAGCGTGAGCAACTGCACGCCGCCTTCCAGCGCTTCCAGCAGCTGTCGCCCGATCAGCGCGAGCAATTGCTGCGCCAGTGGCATAGCGAAATGCGCGATCGCCCGATGGGTCCGCCGCCCAAGGGACCCCCTGGCGGCGGTCCCAGGCACTGAACCGAAAAGCCCCGCGATGCGGGGCTTTTTTACGCGAGTTGCATCAACCCTGAAAGTGGGGCTCGCCGTTGCGCGTGACGCAACTCTTGGCGATCAGCTCATCGTTGAAGTCGGGCGTCAGCGCGCCGCCTTGCAACATCAGTTCAACGAAGTTGTACACGTTGCGCGCGATCATCTCCGAGGCATGCAGCGGTGCGCCGGCCGGCAGGTTGAGCGGGCCCAGGATCACCACGCCGTTGTGCTCCACCCGCTCGCCCGGCTGGGTCAGCTCGCAATTGCCGCCGCCCTCCGCCGCCAGATCCACGATCAACGCGCCGGGCTTCATGCCATCGACCATCGCACGGGTCACGATCTTGGGTGACGGACGGCCGGGCACGGCCGCAGTGGTCACGATCACATCGACGCTCTTCAGATGCTCGGCCAGGGCTTGCTGCTGCGCGGCGCGTTCTTCGGCGGTGAGTTCGCGCGCATAGCCGCCGCTGCCGGCGGCGCTCACGCCCAGCTCGATGAATTTCGCGCCGAGCGATTCCACTTGCTCGCGCGTTTCGGGCCGCACGTCATAGCCTTCCGTCTGCGCGCCGAGCCGGCGTGCGGTGGCGATGGCTTGCAGGCCGGCCACGCCAGCGCCGATCACCAGCACGCGCGAGGGGCGGATGGTGCCGGCGGCAGTGGTGAGCATGGGAAAGAATTTGGGCGAGGCTTCCGCCGCGATCAGCATGGCGCGATAACCGGCCRCGGCCGCCTGTGAGCTGAGCACGTCCATCGCTTGCGCGCGCGTCGTGCGCGGCAGCAATTCCAGCGCAAAAGCCGTCAGGCGCTGCTTGCCCATGGCCACGATGCGTGCCGCCGCGCCGTAGGGACGCAACTGGCCCACCACCACCGCGCCTTCGCGCAAACGCGCCCACACGCTGTCGTCGGGAGGGAGCACGCAGGTGAACACATCGGCCTGCGCCAGCACGCTGTCGGCATCGGCGAATTCGACATCGGCATAGGTGCTGTCGGGGAAACCGGCGGCTGCGCCGGCACCGCGTTCCAGCAGCACGCGCACGTCCTTGCCACGCAGCTTCCTGGCCACTTCCGGTGTGATCGCGACGCGGCGTTCGCCAGCGGCGGTTTCGCGCAATGCAGCCACGGTGATCGGCATCGTGCATCCTCTGCGAGAGTGGTGAACCTGCAGGCATCCTATCTGAAGGCCCGTCGGACCGACCACCGCCCTCTTGCAGTCATTCGGCCAAGGGAGTTAACTGGCCCGCCACCGGTACGCAAACCGCGTAGGCAAGCAGTTCCGGTGGGGATCGTGCTATGGAGATCCCGATGACTGCTGTCGTTGTTCCCGATGTCCTGCTGAACCTGGCGCGCCAGGCGCGTGAAAACGCATACGCGCCCTACTCCCGCTTCCTTGTTGGTGCTGCGCTGGTGACCCACGACGGCCGTTACTTCAGCGGCTGCAATGTGGAAAACGCCTCGTACGGCCTGTGCAATTGCGCCGAGCGCACGGCATTGTTCTCCGCCGTAGCCGCCGGCTGCCGACCGGGCGATTTCGCCGCCATGGCCGTGATTGGCGATACGCCGACGCCGATCAGCCCCTGCGGTGCCTGCCGCCAGGTGATGTCCGAGCTGTGCGACGAGGCCACGCCGGTGTGGCTGGGCAATCTGGCCGGCGCCGTGCAGGAAACCACGGTGCAGGCGCTGCTGCCGGGGTCGTTCCGATTGGCCAGCTGAGGCGTTGCAAAGGACGGTGAGCGAGACGTGAGCGGTCCACGCCGCTTCTCTCGCTCCCCTCGGGGCTTTAGCATCAGGGTTTGGCCTCCCCGGACCTCCCCATGTCCCACGATCTTTCCCTGCTGCAGCAGCGCCATTCGGTTCCGTCCCGCCAGCTGGGCGAACCGGGCCCCGATGCGGCCACGCTGCAGACGCTGCTCGAAGCGGCCATCCGCGTGCCCGACCACGGCAAGCTCGAGCCGTTTCGCATCATCCTGCTGCAAGGCGACGCCAAGCTCGCCTTCGGTGAGCGGATGGCTACGCTGTCGCTGCGGGTCAATCCCGACATGGCCGATTCCAAGCGCGAGAAAGACCGCACGCGCTACGACTTTGCGCCGCTGGTGGCGGTGGTGGTCGCGCGGCTGGATGCGCAGAGCAAGGTGCCGGTGATCGAGCAACAACTGTCCGCCGGCTGCGTGGCTTACAACCTGTTGTTGGCTGCACAAGCGCTGGGCTTTGGTGCGCAGTGGCTCACCGGCTGGGCCGCTTATCACCGCGATGCGGCGGCCGTGCTTGGCCTGAAGGACAACGAAAGCGTCATCGGCTTCGTGCATATCGGCACGCCGCAGATCGACGTGCCCGATCGCGAGCGGCCGGTACTCGCCGAGGTGGTCAGCACATGGACGCCATGAGCCGTCCAGCCGTCCATCTGGTGGATGGCAGTCTCTATGTGTTCCGCGCCTGGCATTCCATGCCGGATGAGTTCCACGACGCCGATGGACATCCGGTCAACGCGGTGCATGGCTTCACCCGCTTTCTTTGCGAACTGCTGGAAAAGGTCAAACCCGAGCACTTGGCGGTGGCTTTCGATGCCTCGTTGACCACCTCGTTCCGCAACGCGATTTATCCGGCCTACAAGGCCAATCGCGAGCTGCCGCCGCCGGATCTGGAGCGCCAGTTCGTGCTGTGCCGCGAAGTGACCCAGGCCTTGGGCATACCGGTGCTGATCGACCATACCTTCGAAGCGGACGATCTCATCGGCAGCGCCTTGTGGACGTTGCGGGCGCACGGCATGCGCAGCGTGATCGTGTCGGCCGACAAGGATTTCGGCCAGCTGCTGGGCGAGTTCGACGAGCAATGGGATTACGCGCGCAACCTGCGCTGGGGCCCTGCCGGCGTGCACGAGCGCATGGGCGTGCATCCGCACCAGGTGGCCGACTATCTGGCGCTGTGCGGCGATGCGGTCGACAACATCCCCGGCGTACCCGGCGTGGGCGCCAAGACGGCGGCGGCCTTGCTCGCCCATTTCGGCAGTCTCGATGCGCTGCTCGATCGCGTGGACGAGGTCCCGTTTCTGCGCATACGTGGCGCCGCCAGTTGCGCGGCGAAGCTGCGTGAGCATGCGGAGGCGGCTCGGCTGTATCGGCGTCTCACGCGGATTGCGCTGGATGCGCCGGTGCCGACGGAAGCGGATGCCCTGCGGCGCTTGCGTGGCGAAATGGAGGCGATGGATGCGTTATGTGAGCGGCTGCGTTTTGGGCCGCTGACGCGGACGCGGTTGAGGGCGTTGTTGAGCTGAACGACAACCTCACCGTTTTTGTAGGAGCGCACTTGTGCGCGACCAACCTGCGAAGGGCGGCCCTTCGGTCCGCGGTCGCGCACAAGTGCGCTCCTACAAGGGGCTCGAATCGCAGTAGCATGAGGGGATGCAAGGCGTGCCCTCCACTTTTTCATCGCAGCGCGACGAAGCCGAGTTTCGGCTGGTGGCGCATCGACCGGGCGTGGAGCTTTATCGCGCGCACATCGTGCGTCATGCGTTTGACCCGCATACGCACGATGGCTTCGGCCTGGGTGCGATCGAATCGGGGGTGGAACGGTTTCGCTATCGCGGCGCCGATCATCTCGCTCCCGCCGATTCGGTGGTGATGATGAACCCGGATGAGTTGCACACCGGCCGCGCGGAAACGCACGGCGGTTGGCATTACCGCATGGCGTATATCGAGCCATCCGTGGTGGCCGAGGTGATGGGAGAGTCCGCATGGTGGTTCAGCGATGTGGTGCGCGAGGATTTGCCGAGCGCACGACGTGTGACCGAGTTGCTTGATGCGTTGTGGCGGGCTCGTGAACCCTTGGCATTCGACAGTCTGTTGTACCAACTGCTGAGTCAGTTTCGCCGGCATGCGCGGGTGCCACTCAAGGCGACGGATGGACGTGCGGCGCGTTTTGCACCGGTAGTGGATTATCTGCATGAGCATCTTGCGCACCGGCTCACGCTTGATGAACTCGCTGGCGTGGCAGGCCTGAGTCCGTTCCATTTTTTGCGGCAATTCCAGACGCAGCATTACGCCACGCCGCAGCAGATGCTGATGGCCTTTCGGCTTGCCGAAGCGAAGCGGTTGTTGTCACGTGGTGAATCGCCTGCGCAGATAGCTGCGGCCGTCGGGTTGACCGACCAGGCGCATCTGACGCGGGYGTTTGCGCGTCGTTATGGGGTGACGCCGGCGCGGTACCAGCGGGCTGTGCGCGCGTAACCAGCAATCCGCCGCCTTTTTTGTGGGAGCGCACCCTGTGCGCGACGAATCTCGCCAAGAGTGTCGGCTTTCGCGAGGCCCAGTCGCGCACAGGGTGCGCTCCCACAGAAAAGCGGGAACGCTCGGCGGGCGCAATCTCGTACAAGACGGCGGCCGCTCTTAGTGCCACGCTGCCCGCATGTTGAAAGGTACTCTCTACGCCCTCGCCGCCGGCCTGATGTGGGGCCTGGTCTTCGTCAGCCCATTGCTGCTGCCGGAGTATCCGGCGGCATTGCAATCGGTTGGCCGCTACCTCGCCTTCGGGCTGATCGCCTTGCCGCTGGGCTGGATGGATCGGCGCGCGCTGCGCGTGCTCAGCCGTGCCGACTGGATCGAAGCGCTCAAGCTCGCGGCCATCGGCAACCTGCTCTATTACCTGTGCCTGGCCAGCGCGATCCAGCTGGCCGGCGCGCCGCTGCCGAGCATGATCATTGGCTGCCTGCCGGTGGTCATCGCGGTCACCGCCAATCTGCGCTATGGGCATCGCGATGGGCACCTGCCATGGCTGTCGCTGGCGCCATCGCTGGGGCTGATCGCCATCGGCATCGCCTGCGTGAACCGGGCGGAGATCGCCATGCTTGGCCACCCGTCCGGTGCAGACCTGTGGCGCTATGCGCGCGGCGGCTTGCTCGCGGTGGGCGCGGTGGTGTGCTGGACCTGGTATCCGCTGCGCAATGCCGCCTGGTTGCGCCGGCATCCGGATCGCAGCCCGCGCGCGTGGGCCACGGCGCTGGGCCTGGCTACCTTGCCGCTGGCGGTGTGCGGCTATGCCTTGCTGTGGGCGGGGATGAAGATCGCCGACCAACCCTTCGCCCTGCCGTTCGGTCCGCATCCCTGGCGCTTCATCGGCCTGATGGTGGCGATAGGCTTGTTCGCCTCGTGGCTGGGCGCGCTGTGCTGGAACGCCGCGAGCCAACGTCTGCCCACGGCGATCGCCGGGCAGTTGATCGTGTTCGAGACGCTCGCCGCGCTTGCCTACGCTTTCATCCTGCGTGGCCATCCGCCCGGCGCGCTCACTCTGGCAGGCGTGGCCCTTCTCATTGCCGGCGTGATGTGGGCCGTGCGCATCAAACCGTTGCCGGTCGAACTGGCGGTGGAGTGATCGCGTGGTTGTGGCCAACCGGAGCGCGCGGCAACATGCATGACTCCCCTCCTGCCACGCGGCCAAGCCGATGAATCAGCCAGACTCCCGCATTCCCGCCGATGCCGACGCACCGGTGGAAACCCTGTACGTCGGCAAGTGGCTCAGCCTGCGCAAGCGCGGGCGCTGGGAGTTTGCCGAACGCAACAACCCCGGCGGCGCGGTGATCATTCTGGCGGTGACGCCGGAAGACAAGCTGCTGTTCGTGGAGCAGTACCGCGTGGCCATCCGCAAGCACACCATCGAGATGCCCGCCGGCCTGGTCGGCGACCTGCACGAGCATGGCGATGAAGATGTGCTGCTGGCGGCGGGCCGCGAACTGGAAGAAGAAACCGGCTATCGCTGCGCACGCCTGGATTTTATCCACGAGGGGCCGTCGTCCTCGGGCATGAGCACCGAGATGATCGCCTTCGTGCGGGCCTGGGATCTTGAGAAGGTCGGCCACGGCGGCGGCGACGAGAGCGAGAACATCATCGTCCACGAGGTGCCGCGGGCGCAGGCCGGCCAGTGGCTGTTTGCGCGTGCCGCCGAGGGCTACTCGATCGACCCGAAGCTGTTCGCCGGCCTGTGGTTTATCGAGCACACCCAGCCGAGGGCCTGAAGCTGAACGCAAGCACCAGCAGGGACTAAAGATTTCGGCGGGGACGCCGATGTGAGTCATGTCGACCCATCCCAACCTGACCACATCATGGATCCCCTTATGAAGAAGACCCTGATCGCCGCCGCCCTGTTCCTGGCCGCTCCGCTGGCCGCCCACGCCGCTTGCGCCCCGACCGATTTCGCCGTGCAGGACTTCAAGATGAAGCTCGTCGGCGCCGGCGCCGCCGCCCGCCTGAGCCTCAGCGGCTCGCTGGTGAATCATTGCGCCGAAGCTGCCGCCGCGCAGATCAGCATCGACGCCAAGGACACCTCGGGCAAGGTCATCCAGAGCAAGAAGGGCTGGCCGGCCGGCACCACCAACATCGGCCCGGGCCAGTCGGTGGAGTTCGATCTGGGCCGTCTGTTCCGCTTCGATCCCGAGATGCAGCAGTACACCGTCGGCGTGGCCGACGTGCGCACCTGGTAAACCTCGCGTTGGTGTAAGCCCCTACGCTTTATTTGCTTTTCTTCGAGGCTCCTCCCGGGGCCTCTTTTTTTGCGCCGGGCTTGAACAAGTGTGACGCAGTTCAAGTTTTCGAGCGTTTGTCCGATATGCTGGGAAGACCCAGACACCGCCTCATCGGAGGCCCAGGGCGCCCTCTCGGCCGGGAGGGACCTGGCACCAGGGAGAGCCATGCATCTCGACATCCCAACCCTGACTCTCGCCTGCCTGCTGATGGGTATCGGTGCGGCGGTTGGCTTTACGTCGTTGATGGCGGTCTTGAACACACAGAAGGTGCTGCGCATCTGGGTGGCCAGCATCTGGATCAATACCCTCGGCGTCACGCTGATCGGATTGCGCAACCACATCCCCGACGTCATTTCGATCGTCATCGGCAACGGCCTGCTGGTCACCGGCAACATCCTCACGCTCAGGGGCATTGCCCAGCACCTGGGCTTGCCGATGCGCTGGCGCTGGCCGGGCAGTTTCGCCGTGGTCTATACCGGCGCCATCGCCTGGTTCGCCTTTGTCACGCCCAACCTGGGCGCACGCCTGCTGGCCGGCAGCCTGCAGGCGATGGCGTTCAATTTTGCCTATGCGTATCTGCTGCTGCGCTACAGCGAGGCGGACATCCGCAAGAGCTGCCGCATCGCCGGCGCCGTGCTGGTGACCAATGGCCTGTTCTATCTGGCCCGCGTGTTCGCTCCGCTGGACCCTGGCTCCAGCCAGAACCTGATGAGCGCCGGCATGCCCGTGGCAGCGACCTACGTGGTCGGCATCCTCACCACGCTGGCTTCGTACTTCGCCTTGCTGCAGCTCATCACCGAACGGCTGGTGGTGGACCTGCGCCGCGCGGCACGCACCGACGGCCTCACCGGCCTGCTCAATCGCAGCGCGATCGTGGCGGAAGGCCGCGCGTCGCTGGAGCGCTGCCTGGAACGCGGGCAGCCGTTTGCACTGCTCATTTTCGATCTGGATCACTTCAAGCAGATCAACGATCGCTGGGGCCATGACGCCGGCGATGCGGTGCTGCGCCACGTGTCACAGATGCTGCGCAAGGCGGTGCAGCGGCCCGATTACCTGGCCAGTCGCTACGGCGGCGAGGAGTTCGTGGTGGCGCTGCCCGGGGCCACCCTGGTGCAGGGACTGGAGACGGCCGAGCGCCTGCGGCTCGCACTGGCGCATTCGCATGCGCGCATGGGCGAGCAGACCATCCCGGTCACCGCCAGCATCGGCGTCGCGGTGGCGCGGCAGGGCACGCGCTTCGAGCATCTGGTGCGCCAGGCCGACCAGGCGATGTATCGCACCAAGTTCGATGGCCGCAACGGCGTGAGCTTCGCGGGCGACCACGATGCGCGGCTGGCCGAAGCGGGCGATTCGCGCTGCTGACCGGCCGTCGCGCCATCGGTGAAAACGGATCGGCCGGCTTCCTGCTGCAAGCGAAGCCGACCGCCCTCACCGTATCGCCAGGCGAACTTACTTCGCCGTCTTGAGTTCGACCACCAAGGCCTTGGTCGGCGTGGTGCCGGTGTTCTGATTGCTGTGCGTGAGCGGCTCGCTATAGATCGCCTCGCCGGCCTTGCGTTCCATCTCGGTCACCTTGCCGTCGGCGCTGGTGCTCTTCGCCTTGCCGCCCGTCTCGAAGTAGACGACGTTGGCCGGGTGCGAATGCATCGGCAACGATTCCCCGGGTTTCAACCAGACTTCAATGACCCGTACCTGATCGTTGTCGATCAGCACCTTGGTGTTTTTGGGTGCCACCTTGACCATGTCCTGGGCGCATACCGATCCTGCAAAAACGCAGGCCAGCGCCAGCAACGCACACTTCATGCTGCACGAAACGGAAGTCTTCATCACACGTCCTCCAGCAGTTCGACGACGTCGGTAAGGCTTCCGCGAATGCGCGGAAACCTGCGTTTGGACGTCCTTTTCCGTGGTGGGCGGAACGCCCACCTCATGCCCCTGCATGGATCCGAATACTGGCGAGGCGACGTGCGCTGTCGCGACGCGTCACGATCGTGTGCATGCGCAAGTCGAGGGGGCGGAAGCGACGACGTGTGCCTTGAAAATGCCGGAAACGACAAGCTCGGGAAGGATGCTCCCGATGTCCGCAGAAACCTACGCCCCGTCCGTGGCAGCGTCAATTGAGCGGACGGCCGAGCGAGCAATGCGCCAACCAGCCTCCGCCCGGCACCGGACTGCCGCGTAGCCGACGTAAGGTTCAGGCAACCCTTACACGCATTCCTGGCATCGATGGGCAAGTTTCTCGGCTATGCTCGTCTCGCTTCCCGGGGGGGAGGCAAAGCAGGGGAATCCAAGCTATGCATGACGAGACCATGGCCTCGGGCGTGTACTTGCCCGAGATTGACGTCGCACCACCGGCCTTACCCGTAGGCAAGACCCGCCGCCTGGAGTTCCGCGGCAACGCCAGGGACTATTTCCGCATCTGGATCGTCAACGTGGCCCTGAGCCTGGTCACGTTAGGCATTTATTCGGCCTGGGCCACCGTGCGCACGCGCCGGTACATGTATGCCAACACCGTGCTTGCCGGCACGCCGTTCGAATACCTGGCGCGGCCCATCCCGATCCTCAAGGGACGCCTGCTCACCGCGTTGATCTTCGCGGCCTATGTGCTGGGCGGCCAGTTCTACAAACCCGCGCAGGTCGCCGCCGCGCTGGTCATCGCCGTCTTCATGCCGTGGATGATCGTCAAGAGCCTGATGTTCCGCGCGCGCTACTCCTCGTGGCGCGGCCTGCGTTTCTACTTCACCGACGATTACGGTGGCGCCTACAAGTGGTACCTGGGCGTGTACTTTCTGATGGGCATCCCGTTCCTGGGCTTTTTCCTCGCGTCGCTGGCCGGTCACTCCGGCTTTGGCATCGCGCTGGCGTTTGGCGGCGTGGCGGTGATCGCGCCCTGGATCAAGGGCCACCAGCAGGAATGGATGGTCGAGAACCATCACTTCGGCGGCAAGTCGTTCAAGTTCTCGGCCGAGGTCAGCGACTACTACCGCGTTTACGTCAAGACCGCCGGCGTGGCGCTCGCATGGCTGCTGCCCACGATGGCGCTGATGACGGGCATGTTCTTCGCCTTCAAGAGCCAGCTTGCGCTCCACCCCAAGGCACCGCCGCTGCTTGTTGGCGCCGTGGTCTACGCCTGCATGGCGCCGTTCTATCTCGGTGCCTGGACCTTCATCCACACGCAGATGACCAACCTGCTCTACAACAACGCGCATCTGGGTTCGTACCGCTTCCGTTCCACGCTGGGCTACTGGGAGATGTTGGGTATCTATCTCACCAATGGCCTGGCCGTGCTTTGCACGATCGGCCTGGCGATGCCGTGGGTGCGCATACGCCTGGCGCGCTACCGCGCAGACCACCTGGACATCGTCGGCGCGGGCGAGCTCGATGATTTCGTGCGCGATGCGTTTGCCCACGGCGAGATCGGCGCTGCGGCGACCGAAATGGATAGCCTGCTGGGCATCGACATCGGCCTTTAAGCGCGATGATCCCGGCAGTCTATTTCGATGGACGATCCACACGCGCCATACCGGTGACGGTATGGCGCGAAGACTCGCTATTGCACTGGCACACCGGGGGTCGCACGCAGAGCTGGCAGGCGTCGCTGGATGCCTTCGAACCCAGCGCACGGGTGATCGGCCTGCCCTACGCGTTGCGCCTGGCCGACGGTGCGTATTTGCAGGTCGATCACGACGTGCTGCCCGACGACTGGTTTCCCCGTCACCACCGGCTTGAGCGCGTGGTCGACTGGCTGGAACGCAAGTGGCCCGCGGCGATGGCCGGTATCGTGATCATCGTGGCGGCTTTGGCCGGTTTGTTCGAGTTCGGCGTGCCGTGGGCGGCTGATCGCATTGCCTCGCATCTCCCGGCCACGCTTGAACACAGCATGGGCACGCAGTCGTTGGCTGCGCTGGAGGGCCGTCTGTTGATGCCCACCACGCTCAAGCCCGAGCAGCAAGCGCACTATCAGGCCGTGTTCCAGCACTTTGTGCAGGGCATTCACGGCCTGCCCGAGGTGCGCCTGCGTTTTTACACGGCGCCGGCCATCGGCGCGAACGCATTTGCCATGCCCGATGGCAGCGTGGTGTTCACCGATGCGCTGATCAAGGAGCTGCCGGATGATCAGGCCTTCACGGCCGTCCTTGCCCATGAGCTGGGCCATCAGGCACACCACCACCTGTTGCGCGAGGTGTTGCGCAGCTCAGGCGTGTTCATCGTCGCTGGCATGCTGATGGGTGATGTCACCTCGCTCGGCGGCGTGACGGCGGGCGTGCCCATGTTCCTCATCAATGCGCACTATTCGCGCGGATTCGAGGCGGATGCCGATAGCTACGCCTTCGACGCGCTCGCACAGCAGGACATCGATCCGGTGGCTTTCGTACACGCCATGCAAGCGCTGGAACGCGCGCATCCGGAGATCAAGGGCGAGGACAGGAGCATGCGCTATGCCGCCAGCCATCCGATGACGGCGGAGCGGATCGCCCATGCCGATGCGGCGTCACGCGTGTTTCAGGCCCATCACCCGACGTCGCAGGCGACGGGCGTGCACTGAACGCCCGGCCCCCGCGCTGCGCAAACTTCAGTGCAGTACGAACAGCTTGTCGAAGCCGGCTACGCGCCAGCAACTCGCGCTACAGCGCAGAAAACTACGCCGCGCCACCCATGGCATCAATCGAGCAGACGACCGGGCGCTTCAACCAGCGTCAATGGAGCGTCGGTGCAGGCGAGGGCACAGGCAATGGCTTCGTCAGTGACTGCATTCTCTCAGCAAGTGGCCGAAGTGCTGGGTCCGCCGAGAACCTCTGCATGAATTCGCGAACGGTCTGATCCAAACCCGTTCGTGGCTGTGTTTTCTGGATCTGGGCCCTGAGCAGCCATCCCCTGGGGTCGTTGGCCTGCATCAGCTGATCCGCCATTGCCCACCCCCTGTCCCAATCATGGGTCTCATTGGCGTACACATCACCTAACGAGAAAAGCAGATCTGGATCCTGAGGATTCAAGCGCAACGCCTGTTCGAAATCTTGAGCCGCGTGGAAAGGGTCACCCGAAATGCGGTACGCCGACCCACGAAGGCCATAGGCGTTCTGATCTCGCGGCTCCATCCGCACCAGGATATTGCCCTCTTCGATCGCCCACCTCGCTCGTTCCAATTGCAACAAGCCAAATGTGCGCCCTTCTCGAGAACCCAAGTCCGCCGGATAGAACCGAAGCAATTGCGACCGATAGACGACGGCCAAAGCCGGATGACCTCGTTGCTCTGCTGCCCATCCCGCAGCTTTCAGGACGCCCAGCATGGGAACTTCGGCGAAGAATCGCCGATACAAATCAGCGTCGGCAAAGTCGTCACACGCACAATTTTCGATCAATTCCCACGCTCCATCGCGCTGAGACAACAGCAAGCGCAGGAGTGCGTTCTGAGGAGCGTGCACTTGAGCTTGCCCGATCAGGCGATTCATCAAGGCAACGCTACCGCCCCATCGCGGCTCGGCCATGCCAATCAGGCTCGAATAGATCGGAAAACTAGCAGGTTGCACCGCAAGCGCTCGCTTCGCAGCATCAGTGCCATAGCGCGGATCGCTGTCCATCCGCGCGATATGGATCATCGTGTGATAGGCGGGGATGAGCTTGGGATCAATCTCAACGGCACGGTCCAGATCGGCGCGCGCCAAGCCCAGCAGTCGATGCATGGCATCAAAGGCGGTTTGAGGCGTCTTGTCGGCAAAGTCGTCGCCTCGCTGTGCTTGGGCGGTGGCCAAGTAAACCGCGCCGCTTGCCGCCAGCGCGAACGCGTTATCCGGGGATTGTCGCTTCCAGGCATCCATCAACGCGCGCATGTCATCGGAGCCGTCCGAAAACACCTGGTTGTAGATTCGGTCCAACCTGCTTTGTGCCCCGGGTTCGGACTGCTGGGCCTTTTCGGCATTGGCCAGACGTTCTTGCAGTTCGGCTGCCTTTCCCCGTTCGATGAGGTCGCGCACCTCGGCCGAAGTCACCTCGGTATCCAGCATGAAATGACAATACGCCGATGCCACTTCGTCCGACCAATGTACCCCGGGCGGATTGGGATAGGACAAACAGCGCTGCAGCGGATCGGCGATGGCTTCCGCCTTATGCGCCTCATCCAAAAATTGTTGCAACTGCGGTTCGGAGAAAGCCGGCCTTCTGGGCTGCGCAATCGCTGGCCTAACGGCGGCGATCTTCGGCGCTGGCGCTTCTCTCTCCAAATAAATCGAACAAGCAAAAGCAGCAACCAACAAGAGCGCACCAACAAGCAACAACCGACGCAGTCGGGATGTCATCTCATCAACCTTTTCCGGCCCGGGCCTTCCCCCTCTTCCAGAATACAGGCAGGCAGCAAGCAAGAGCGTGAGCCACTCCAGATCCCGCAAAGCAGGAGCAGGTCAACTCAGTGCAACACGAACAGCTTGTCGAAGCCGGCGACGCGCAAGGTGCCGCGCAGGCCGGTATCCGCGTTGACGATGCGGATCTCCGCGCGATCGGCACCGGCGTGCTCGCGCAGCAGGAGCAGCATGCCGAGCGCGGAGCTGTCCATGCTGGACACTTCGCCCAGGTCGATGACGTAGCTGCGGGCGGCGCGGCCGCCGAGGCAGGCGTCGTGGAAGGCGCGATGCACGGTGAAGTCGAAGCGCTCGCCCAGCTGCAGGGTCACGCAGTCCAGGTCGGGGTCGTGGTGAACGGTCAGGCTCATGGCTCAGGTCCTCAAAACAATTCGATCTCGCCGGCATCCATCGAGTTCTGCAGCGCCGGGCCGCGCGAACGCAGGCGTGCCTTCTCGCGCTGGATGGCCAGGCGGTTGCGCACGCGCTCGGCGCGCTGCGCCAGCGATTCGGCATCGATCGGGCTGCAGGCGAGCTCCTGGATATCGCGGGTGCATTCGGTGGTGATGTCCTGCAACTCGACCAGGCGCTGACGGGTCTGATTGATCAGCTGGCTCAGGATGTCTTCGAACTGCAGCGAGCGCACCGTGGTGGCCACGTCGGTGCCCAGGCCGCGGTTGATCTCGACCACCTGGTCGGCGACCTTGCTGGTGCGCGCGTCGCTTTCGGTGACGTGCGCCATCATGGCGTCGATGCCGCCCTTGGCCGACAGCGCCACGTTCAGATCCTGCGAGGCCATGGTGCCGACCAGGCCGCGCAACTGCTCCATCGCGGTGCGGGCGCGCTCCACGTGGCTGCCGATCTGTTCGTTGAACTGGTTGGAATGGCTGGCCAGGTTGCGGATCTCGCCGGCCACCACCGCGAAGCCGCGGCCCGACTCACCGGCGCGCGCCGCTTCGATCGCTGCATTGAGCGCGAGCAGGTTGGTTTCTTCGGCGATGGTGTTCACGTTCTTCAACAGGCCGAACACCGCGTCCATTTCCTTGGCCATGCCGTCGATGCGATAGACGATGCGCAGGCTTTCGCGCGACATCTGCACGATCATGTCGACGAAGTGGGCAAGCAGGTCGCTGGTACGCGCGGCGAAGTCCTGCACGGAGACGCCTTCGCTCTGGCCGTCGATGATCTGGCGCAGCAGCGACTGCTGCATGCCGGTCTTGCGCGACAGGCCGTCGAAGCCGCCACCCAGTTCCGACACCGCGTCGCGCAGCAGGTCCAGCGCCTGGTGCAGTTCGCGCGTGGCGTGGCCCAGTTCGTCGACCAGCGAGCTGCGCACTTCTTCCAGCGCTTCGCGCACGGGTTCGTGGTGAGCCAGCGAAACTTCGATGACGGGCTCAACTGCCGGAACGGCGCGACGCGTCTCGACGATCCAGGCGGCGGTCAGCAGCACGATCACCAGCGGGCCCAGCCAGGCCGACGGCCACAGCATGGTCAGCGCGAGCGCGACCGCACTGGCGGCGAGGCCGGCCACCGGGCGCTTGTGCACAAAGGAGTAGAAAGTATCCATGAGATATCTGCCGATCAGGTGGCCGACACAGCGGCGCGGGAAACAGGTTGATGCGCCATCGCGAGCAGGCGCGCGGCAATGTGTTCTAGCGGAAGCTTTTCGCTGCTGGCGCCCAGCTTCCAGGCGGCGCCGGGCATGCCCCACACCACCGAGGTTTCTTCGTCCTGCACCAGGGTGCGTGCGCCGCCCTGCTGGAGTTCCAGCAGGCCGCGCGCGCCGTCGTCACCCATGCCGGTGAGCAGCGCAGCGATGGCCGACTGGCCCACGCTGGCGGCCATGGAGCGGAACAACACGTCCACGCTCGGCTTGTGGCGATTCACCGGCGGCCCGTTATGCAGGCGGCACACATACTTGGCGCCATCCCACATCACCAGCAGATGCTGGCTGCCCGGTGCGATATACGCATGGCCGGCCTGGATCGGCTGGCCGTCGCGCGCTTCGCATACGCGCATCGCGGAACACGTGTCCATGCGTGCGGCAAACGGGCCACTGAAGGCGGCGGGAATGTGCTGCGTAATCACGATCGGCGGCGCATCCGGGGGCATTGCTTCAAGCACTACGCGAATCGCTTCGGTGCCGCCGGTGGAGGCACCGATGGCGATGATCGGCATGCCACCGCGCGTACCGGCGCTCTGGGCGCGCGGCAACACGGCATCGGCGCTGAGGCGCGGCGGCACATCGAGCTTGCGCACGGCGGTGCGCTGACGCGGACGAGCCAGCGCGGCGAGTTTCACCTTGGCGCAGATTTCCTGTGCGCCTTCGGCAAACGTGCTGGCCAGATCGTTGCCCGGCTTGGTGAAGAAATCGACCGCGCCCAGCTCCAGCGCGCGCAGCGTCACTTCCGCGCCTTCCTGCGTCAGCGAAGACACCATCACCACCGGCATCGGACGCAGGCGCATCAGATTCTCGAGGAAGGTGATGCCATCCATGCGCGGCATTTCCACRTCMAGCGTGAGTACGTCGGGATTGAGCTGCTTGATCTTCTCGCGCGCAATCAACGGATCGGCGGCGGTGCCCACCACCTCGATGCCCGGATCGCACGAAAGCATGGTCGACAGCAGCTTCCGCACGAGTGCGGAATCATCGACCACCAGGACACGTACTCTTTCCATCGCGTATTCGTCTCGCCTTCGTGGTGCGGCGCGGGTGCATCACCCGCGTCCGCCGGCCCGTGTCGGCGCCAGATGCTTGCAGAGGCCAACCGTGCTGACGCGCATGGCGTCAGAACAGTTCCACCTCTCCCTTTATCGGATCGTTTGCCAAACGCTTGAGATACTGGCGCTCGCCATCCACCAGCACGGCGTCGGTGCGGCCACGCAACTGGCGCACGCGCGCCTTGCCGCTGGTCGGGAAAAACTGCACATGGCGCGGATGCACGTCGCCCAGGTCTTCCGCGGCCACTTCAAGCCGCTCCGCTTCGAGGTAGCGCCGCACGAAGGCGATGTTGCGCTGGCCGATGTCAGTCATGGTGGCCAGCACGCGGCCGCCACCGAACACCTTCACCACCAGGTTCGCGCGCTGACCGCCCGCCTTGAGGATGGCGTTGATCAGCTGTTCCATCGCGTCGTTGCCGTAGCGCGCCGCGCGGCCGATCGTGTCGGCCCAGCCGCCGCGCTCGCCGCCGATCGGCTCGGGCAACATGAAATGATTCATGCCGCCCAGGCCGCGCACGCGGTCGTAAATGCAGGCGGACACGCAGGAACCGAGCACGGTGGAGATCATTTCCTGCTGGGCGCTCACATAGAACTCGCCCGGCAACACCTTGACCGTCATGCACGACTGCGTCGGGTCCCAGAAGCGGCGCAAGTGTTCAAAGCCCGGCAGCACGCGGGCCGGGTCATACCCTGTGCCCGCGGGGAGCTGGGCAGCTACGACATTCATGTACTGCGTTTCCGGTAGACCGTCCGTCCAATCAGGTCGAAGCTGTCATTGAGTCCGTACATGGACTCAGAGTGTCCGAGGAACAGGTAGCCGCCGTCCGGCAACAGGCCGGCATAGCGCTGGAACAAACGCTGCTTGGTGGGCTTGTCGAAATAGATCACCACGTTGCGGCAGAAAATCGCGTCGAACGGCCCTTGCATCGGCCAGTCGTGCAGCAGGTTCAGCGGCAGGATGCTGACCAGTTCGCGCAGGCGCGGATTCACGCAGACGTAATCGGCGTACTCGCCTTCGCCGCGCAGGAACCAGCGGCGACGACGCTCCACGCTCACGCCTTCGAGGCGTTCGAGCGCATACACGCACTTGCGTGCCGTTTCCAGCGCCTGCGGCGACAGATCGGTGGCGAGGATCTTCGCGTCCATCTGCTGCGCGCCGTGTTTCTCCAGCGCCTCGGCCAGCACCATGGCGAGCGTGTACGGCTCCTCGCCGGTGGCGCAGCCAGCCGACCAGATGCGGAGGCGACCGCCGTTTTTCTTCTCGCTGATCCAGCGCGGCAGCAGCTCGTCGGTGAGCAGGTCGAAGTGATGCGACTCGCGGAAAAACGCCGTCACATTGGTGCTGATCGCGCTCGCCAGCTCGCCCAGCTCCTGCTGCGGATCACGCCGCAACAGCTCGCAGTAGGCCTGGAAATCACGCAGCTTCAGGGCACGCAGGCGACGCAGCAAACGACCCTGCACCAGCTGGCGCTTGTGTTCACCCAGCGAGATGCCGCATTGCTCGTAGACGAACGTGCGCAGGAATTCGAACTCGGCATTGCCCAGCGACGGGCCGCCCACGGCCGCCACGCCGACTTGATTGTCCATCGCGGCAGCCGTGTTCATGCTCAGAACTCCTTCCAGGAACCAGCGTCGGAAGCCTCAGCGCGGACGGCTGCGCGCGGGGCGGGGACGTTCGAGCTGCGCACCGCGGCGAACACGGCCTCGGCTTCGGCCATCACCGACTGCGAGCGCGCTTTCTCGGTCGCCACTTCGGTGCCGCCCTCGCCCAGCTGGAAGAAGCCGACCTGGCGAGCCAGCTCACCGGCCTGCTCCTGCATCGCACGAGCAGCGGCAGCGGCTTCTTCCACCAGCGCGGCGTTCTGCTGGGTCATCTCGTCCATCTGCAGCACGGCGTGGTTGACCTGGTCGATGCCGGCCGACTGTTCCTGCGATGCGGCGGCGATTTCGGCCACGATGTCGGTGACCTTTTTCACGCTGTCGACGATATCGGCCAGCGCCTTGCCGGACTGGTCCACCAGCGACGAACCCACGCGCACCTTTTCCGCGCTGTCGTTGATCAGACCCTTGATTTCCTTCGCCGCACCCGCGCTGCGCTGCGCCAGGTTGCGCACTTCGGTGGCCACCACGGCGAAGCCGCGSCCCTGTTCRCCGGCACGTGCGGCTTCCACCGCGGCGTTGAGTGCGAGCAGGTTGGTCTGGAAGGCGATTTCGTCGATCAGGCTGACGATGTCGGAGATCTTGCGGCTGGAATCGTTGATCTCGCGCATCGCGGAGCTGGCCTGCGCCGCTACTTCACCGCCGTGCTCGGCCTGACGGCGCGTGGCGCTGGCAAGCTGGTTGGCGTGGCTGGCGTTCTCGGCGTTCTGCTTCACGGTGGAGGTCATTTCCTCCATCGACGAGGCGGTTTCCTCGAGGCTGGAAGCCTGTTCCTGCGTGCGCTGGCTGAGGTCGTCGTTGCCGCGGGCGATCTGCTGCGCGGCCGAGCTCACCGAGCCTGCGCCGTGACGCACTTCGCCGACGATGGTGGAGAGGCGCTCGTCCATCGTGCGCAGGGCGTCGAGCAGTTCGCCCAGTTCGTCCTTGCGGGTGACGGCGATCTTGTGACCGAGCTTGCCGCCGGCGATGGCATGGGCGACCTTCACGGCCTGACCCAGGGTGTTGAGGATGGAGCGCATCAGCAGCACGGCCATCAGACCGGCCACCAGCAAGCCGACGATCAGGGCGACGATGCTGACCGTGCGCACGAGGTGGTAACGAGTCACCTGCGCGTCGTAGATCTGCTTGGCATCGGCGCGTTGCGCATCGACCAGCTTGGTCAAGGCATCCTGGCGCTGCATCATCAGCGGGCGCACCTGCATTTCCAGCAGTTCGGACGCGCCGGTGTCACCCTGCTTGAGGGCATCGACCAGCGAATCCTTGGCGTCCTTGTAGTCGGCGTCGGTGGAGCGCCAGTCGTTGAACTGCTTCTTCACCGCGTCGCTCATGGGGATCGCGTCGAACTGCTTCTTGAGCGCCTCCATTTCCGCCTGCATCTTCTCGTACTCGGCGAGCTTGGCCTTGACCTGCTCGGGCTTGCTGACCAGCGAGCTTGCTTCGCCCATCAGAATGAACGACATCAGCGAGCGGGTGGAGATCTGCGAGATCAACTGGGCAGGCACGATCTCTTCTTCATAGATCTTGCCCATGCCGTCGTTCTGCTGCTGCATCGAACCGATGCCGATCACGGCGCCGGCGATCAGCATCAGGCCAAGCAGGCCAAGCACCGCGCGCATGCGGTTCCTGACGTTGAGTTCCGGGGCTTTCAGTGCGAACTTCTTCATGTTGGTTCCAATCCTGCGTAAGTCGGTCAGGCCACGGCTTTGACATCGGAGACAGCTGGCAGCGCCGCCTCAAGCATCTGTGCGTCCTGGGGCTGCAACAGCTTGTCCACATCCAGCAGCAGCACCATGCGCTCGCCGGCGGCGGTCAACCCCTTGAGGTATTGCGTATCCACCGTGGTGCCCATGTCGGGCACCGGGCGGATGGCGTCCGGCGTGACATCCAGCACGTCGGACACGGCGTCGACCACCACGCCGAAATTGCGGCCGGCCACGGTGATGATCACGGTGACGGTGGTGGTCCCATAAGCTTCGCGTTCGAGTCCAAAACGCAGGCGCATGTCGATCACCGGGACGATCGCGCCGCGCAGATTGAGCACACCCAGCACGTAATGCGGCGCCTGCGGAATGCGCGTGACCGGCGTCCAGCCGCGGATTTCGCGGACCGCCAGGATGTCGATCCCGTATTCCTCGTGGGCGAGGTTGACGGTGAGGTACTGTGACTGGAGCGCCTCGCTCCGGGTGTTGTCGGACATGTTCGCCTCGTGGTCGGGGCCGCGTGCGAGGCCCCCTATCGGGTTCTGGATCGGCGGTGATGGGGGAAACTTGAGCGGGAAGCGGGGTTTTGGCCTGGGGCTGGCGGTGTCCTGTGGGAGCGCACCCTGTGCGCGACGGCATCCGTTTGCCGCGAGGCATAACCAGGCCGTCGCGCACAGGGTGCGCTCCCACAGGGTTGCTGACAGGTCAGGTCGCGACGGCCACCGGTCGGCTCATGGCAGGCCGCGCGTCACGCATCGGCACAGACGCCTCCGACTGCAACCGGAAGTACCGCACCCGCACCTCCAGCTCATCGGCCTGCTCCTGCATCGCGCGCGCCGCGGCGGCGGCCTCCTCGACCAGGGCCGCGTTCTGCTGGGTGACTTCGTCCATCTGCATCACGGCGCGGTTCACCTGGTCGATGCCCGAGGATTGCTCCTGCGCGGCAGCGGCGATCTCGGCCACGAGGTCGGTCACCTGCTTGACGCTGTCCACGATGCCGGCGAGCACCTCGCCCGATTCGCTGACCAGGGCCGAACCGGCCTGCACCTTCTCGACCGTGCCGCCAATCAGCGCCTTGATCTCGCGGGCGGCCAAGGCGCTGCGTTGGGCGAGGTTGCGCACCTCGCCCGCGACGACGGCGAAGCCACGGCCCTGTTCGCCCGCACGCGCCGCTTCCACGGCGGCATTGAGCGCGAGCAAGTTGGTCTGGAAGGCGATCTCGTCGATCAACTGCACGATGTCGGTGATCTGGCGGCTGGCGCCTTCGATTTCGCCCATGGCGTGACGGGTGCGCGTGGCGACCTGGCCGCCGCGTTCGGCCTGGGCGCGTGCGCTGCGGGCAAGCTGATCGGCATGGCCGGCGTTGTCGGCGCTCTGGCGCACAATGGAAGTCATTTCTTCCATCGATGCGGCGGTTTCCTCCAGGCTCGAGGCCTGTTCCTGCGTGCGATGCGACAAGTCATCGTTGCCGCGCGAGATCTGCTGCGCCGCGGTCGACACCACCTGCGAGCCCTGTTGCACGTCGCGCACGATCTCCACCAGCTTGCTGCGCATGCGTTGCAAGGCGTCGAGCAGGCTGTCCGGGGCGAATGTCTGGGCGCCGTCGCCTACGGCCAGGTCGCCGTCGGCGATGCGTGCCGCCATGGCCAGCGCAAAGGCCGGTTCGCCGCCGATGCTCTGGCGGATGCTGCGCATCGACCGCCAGACCACGCCGATCACCAGCAGGCCGACCAGACCCGCTTCGAGCAGACTCACCAGCAGCGCATGGCGGAACTGCTCGTTGATGTCGACGAAGTAAGCGCCCGTACCAAAATGCATGTCCCACGGCTGGAACCACGCGCTATAGGTGATCTTGGGCTCGACCGTCTTGTCCGGCGGCATGGGCCACGTATATTCCGTGATGCCCGAGCCCTGCGCGCGATCAACAGCCGCGATCATCTGCCACAACGGCTTGCCATCCGGGTCCTTGTCCTCGCGCACATTCTTGCCCTCCTTCTCCGGGAAGATGGGATGCAGGTGCATGACAAAGTTGGAATCGAACGCGAAGACGTAGCCGGAGCCCTGGCCCCAGCGCATCGTGCGGATGACCTCGAACGCCCGGCGCTGAGCCTCTTCCTCGCTGAACTGGCCCGCCTTGGCGCGATCGTGGAAGCTCTGCGCGACAGCGGTGGCGCTGGCGACGTGGTCCTTCAACGCATGCACGCGCGCCGCCATCTGCAGGCGGCGGCTGTCGATGGCGGATACCACGGTGAGCGTCATCAGGCCGGCCACCACAAAGGCGATGACCAACCACACCTTGGCCGCCAGGCTCAGGCGATCGATGAACTTCAAAGGAGACTTCATGACTTCAAAAACCTTCAGAATGAAAAGGACGGTTCTGCGATTGCCTAGATTCATTCCCTGCACTGCTCTTACGCAGGCCAGCGGCCCGCGCGCCGCGGCTTCCTGTCGCAGCTGTCTTTGATGTTGCGAACGGCGCCCCTGGATTCCCTCGCCGCAAGAACTTCGCGCCGGCGACGGACTTCATCGCCGGGTATGTATGGTTTCGTCAGAACTCGGTCCAGCCCGCGCTGGCCGCCGCAAGCTGCGGCTTGGGCATGGCCGGTGCAGCCTGTCGCGCAGGTACTGCGGGGCGCGTCACGACTCGTGTTTCGCCCTGCAGACGGAAGTAGCGAATCTGGCGCTCCAGCTCATCGGCCTGCTCTTGCATGGCGCGCGCTGCGGCCGCTGCTTCTTCCACCAAGGCCGCGTTTTGCTGGGTGACTTCGTCCATCTGCATCACGGCCCGGTTTACCTGATCGATGCCCGAGGATTGCTCCTGCGATGCGGCGGCGATCTCGGCCACGATGTCGGTGACGCGCTTGACGCTGTCCACGATGCCCGAGAGCACCTGGCCGGATTCGGCCACCAGGGTGGAGCCGGCCTGCACCTTCTCCACCGTGTCGCCAATCAACAGCTTGATCTGCTTGGCTGCCGACGCACTGCGCTGTGCGAGGTTGCGTACCTCGCCGGCCACGACCGCGAAACCACGGCCTTGCTCGCCCGCACGCGCGGCTTCAACGGCAGCATTGAGTGCAAGCAGATTGGTCTGGAAGGCGATCTCGTCGATCAACTGCACGATGTCGGTGATCTGGCGGCTGGCACCTTCGATTTCGCGCATGGCATGGCTGGTGCGCGTCGCCACTTCGCCACCACGCTCGGCCTGCATGCGGGCGCTGCGCGCCAGCTGATCGGCATGGCCGGCGTTGTCCGCGCTCTGGCGCACGATGGAGGTCATCTCCTCCATCGAGGCGGCGGTTTCTTCCAGGCTCGACGCCTGTTCCTGCGTGCGATGCGACAGGTCGTCGTTGCCACGCGAGATCTGCTGCGCAGCGGTCGACACGACCTGCGAGCCTTGCTGCACCTCGCGCACGATGCCCACCAGCTTGGTACGCATGCGCTCCAGTGCTTCGAGCATGCTATCGGGGGAGAAGCGAAGTTCACCGTGACCGGCCAGATCGCCGTCGGCGATGCGCGCCGCCATGGCCAGCGCAAACGCGGGCTCGCCGCCGATGCTCCGGCGGATGCTGCGCATCGACTGCCACACCACGCCGATCACCAGCAGGCCGACCAGAGCGGCTTCCAGCAGGCTCACCATCAAGGCGTGGCGGAACTGTTCGTTGATATCCACGAAATAGGCGCCCGAGGCCACGTGCAGGTCCCACGGCCTGTACCAGCTGGTGTAGGTGATCTTGTGTTCGTCCTGTTTGCCGCCGGGCATCGGCCACATGTACTCAGTCGCGCCGAAACCATCGCGCTGATCGGCTTCCATCATGTGGCGATACATGTAGGTGCCCTGGCTGTCCGCTTCGTCCTTGATGCTCATGCCCACGCGCTTGGGCATGATCGGATGCATCCGCATCACGAAGTGGGAGTCGAACGCGAACACATAACCCGCGCCCTTGTTCCAGCGCAGCGCGGACACCGCAGCGAGCGCTTGTTTCTTCGCCTCTTCGTCGCTGAGCTGGCCGGCCACCGCACGCGCGTGATAGCTGTCGATCAGCGAGATGGCGGTATTGACTTCATCGCCGAGCGCACTCACGCGCGAGGCCATCTGCAGGCGGCGACTGTCCAGCGCGGACACCAGGGTCAAGGTGGCCAGACCCGCCACCACGAAGGCAATCACCAGCCACACCTTGGCGGCCAGGCTCAGTCGATCGATAGCTTTCAGTGGAGATTTCATGGAGGCGACCTTCAGAACGGATGGGCCGATGGCGATGGCCCGAATTGATGCCCTGCATTGCTCTGACGCGGGCCGCAGGCCAGCGCGCCGCGGCTTCCTGTCGCGGCTTGAATGAGGTTGGGTGTTGCCGCCGTCGTTCTTGCGAAAGACGGCGTGATCAGCGCTGAACGCTGCGCTCTGTGGTCAGGCCGCTTTCCGGCGACCCTGCATGCGAACCAGTCCGGCGATGTCGACAATCAGCGCCACCGAGCCGTCGGCCAGAATGGTCGCGCCGGAGACGCCCTGCACGCGTCGATAGTTGGCTTCCAGCGACTTCACCACCGCCTGTTGCTGGCCGATCAGGCCGTCGACGAACAAGCCCACGCGCGAGCCATCGCCTTCCACCACCACCATCAGGCCGTCGTCGATGGCGTGAATCGCGCCCTCGCAAGCGAAGGCGTCGTGCAGGCGGATCACCGGCAGGTATTCGCCGCGGAAGCGGAACAATTCGCCGCCACCCACCACGCTGCGCACCGCTTCGGCCTTCAGCTGCACCGACTCCACGATGGAGACCAGCGGCACGATGTAGCGCTCCTCGCCCACCGCGGCGGTGAGGCCGTCGATGATCGCCAGGGTCAGCGGCAAGGTGATGGTGAACACGCTGCCGTTGCCCGGCGTGCTGCGGATGGCCACGGTGCCGCCAAGGTCGGACACGTTGCGGCGGACCACGTCCATGCCCACGCCACGACCGGAAAGATCGGTGGTGACGGCGGCGGTGGAGAAACCAGGCTGGAAAATCAGCTCCGCCACGGCGTCGTCGCTCATGCCCTCGCTGCTGCTGATGATGCCGCGCTGGATCGCCTTGGCCACGATGGCGTCGCGATTGAGGCCGGCGCCGTCGTCGGATACTTCCACCACGATGTTGCCGCCGCGATGCGAGGCCTTCAGCGTGAGTGTGCCGGTATCGCCCTTGCCTGCCGCGCGGCGCTTGTCCGGCGTTTCCAGGCCGTGGTCGATGGCGTTGCGCACCAGGTGCACCATCGGGTCGCCGATCTTCTCCAGCACCGTCTTGTCCAGCTCGGTCTGTTCGCCGATCAGCTCCAGCTTCACCTGTTTGCCAAGCTTCTGGCTGATGTCGCGCACCATGCGCGGGAAGCGGTTGAACACGGAGGCGATGGGCAGCATGCGGATGCCCATCACGCTTTCCTGCAGCTCGCGCGTGTGGCGCGCCAGCTGGGCCAGGCCTTGTTCGAGCACGGCCAGTCGCGCGGCGTCGATGTCGCCTTCGCGGAAGGTGTCGAGCATGGACTGGGTAATCACCAGCTCGCCCACCAGGTTGATCAGTCCATCGATCTTGTCGATCGAGACGCGCACCGAGCTGGATTCGGCGCTGGTTTCGCGTTGCGCGCGCGCGGCCCCGGCATCGGCCACCGGTGCCGCCGGTGCAGCAGCGGGCGCCGACGGTGCGGCGACGACCTCGGCCACCACGTGTTTGGCCTCGATGGCGAGGTCGCATTCGTCCTCGACCCAATCGAACACGCCGGTGATATCGGCGCGCTTCACCGGGCCGGTGAGCTCGATAGTCCAGCCGATATGACACTCGGTCGGTTCCAGTGCAGCGAATGCCGGCAACTTGTCGAACTCGGGCGTGACCTGCAGCTTGCCGAGTCCGGCCAGTTCGCGGATCAGGCGCAGCGGCTCGTTGCCGCTGGCGAGCATGCCGGCGTGCGGGCGGAAGCGGATGGTCCAGGCATCGGCCTGGTCCACATCACGCCGCGCCTGCAGCGCAGCAGCCGGCACGCCGCGCCCCATCGCAGCGGCCAATTCATTGCGCAGCCCTTCGGCCACCGCGTCATTGAGCGGCTCACCGGCCTGGGCGCGGGCAAACATGCCGCGCAGGCAGTCCACCGTACGCAACAGCAGTTCGATGATGGAACCGTCGATGGCGCGCTTGCCGCTGCGCACTTCATCCAGCAACGACTCGGCCTCGTGGGTGAACGAGGACATCTCCGGAAAACCGAAGGTGGCCGCGCCGCCCTTGATCGAATGTGCGGCGCGGAAGATGGTGTGCACCAGCTCGCCGTCACCGCCCTCGTCCAGCGCAAGCAGCGACGACTCCATCGTGTCGAGTCCTTCCAGACTCTCTTCGATGAACACCTGTTGGAACTGCGCCAGACCGGCCTTGCTCATGGGGACACTTCTCTAAGGGATTGCGGACGCAGGTTCACTGCCGTCATGCCGGCGTTCGCCGGCACAACGCAGCTGTTTTCAACCAAGCACGCGCTTGACGGTGGCCAGCAGCTGTTCGGGATCGAACGGCTTGACCAGCCAACCGGTCGCGCCGGCGGCCTTGCCTTCCATCTTCTTGTCCGTGTGCGACTCGGTGGTCAGCATCAGGATCGGCACGCCCTTGTACGCCGGCATCGTGCGCAGCTCGCGCACCATGCTCAGGCCATCCATCACCGGCATGTTCACGTCCGCCAGCACCAGGTCGAAGCTGCTGCCCTTGGCCGCATCGAGCGCGAGCTGGCCGTTTTCCGCCTCGCTCACATCATGGCCGGCATTGCGCAGGGTGAAGGCCACCATGCCGCGCATCGAAGCCGAATCGTCAACCGCAAGAATCTTCGCCATCTTCCACCTCAGTTTCAGGCCGGCATCGGTGCCGGCAGTTCCAAAGCCTGTGCGAGGCCGAGCACGCCGGCCGCGTCACGCATCACTTCGCTCACACCCAGCCACGTGGGCGACTGGCCCCGGGCCGTCGCCTCGCGGCGAAACGCCACCAGCAGCTGCAGCGCCGCGGTATCCACGCGCTCCACGCCCGCGCCGTCCAGCTGCGCGGCGGCATCGAACGCTTCGATCAGTTCGGCCTTTACCTGCGCCACGCTGCCGAGGCGGAAATCGGCGGGCAGCGCGATCACGCGCGCCTTCGCCTTTGCCTCACCCGTCGTCTTGCCCATGGTGTGATCCTGTGCCTGCCCTGTTGGGCGTCTACGGGTGGTTTATCGGCCATGCCGTTGTTCGCTTTAGCGATCTTTGTCCCGGTCGGGCGCCGCCGATGCGCTCAAAATGGGCCCTCAAGTTTTCTCGAAGGCCGCCGATGCCTAGGGCACGGACGGGCGCGCATGCCGCTTCGTTCGCAAGGAGCTACGCTTGATCATCCAACCCACCAGTCTCGCAGCCCTCGCCTGGGCCGGCGCTGCCTCCGGCAGTGCCGCCGAGAGCTGGCGCATCGGCACGGTGCTGTCCGCGCGTCCGCTGGGGATCAATCCGGACGGCATGATGGTGCTGCAGATCGGCGCCGTGGCCGTGGAAACCGAAGCGCCAAGCGGCCAACAGCTGCCGGCCCAGTTCCAGGTCCGCGTGCTCACCCTGGGCGCGCAGCCGCAGCTTGAGCTGATGCTGCCGCAGAGCGCTCCACCGGCAGCGCAGCTGGCGATGCGCGAACGCCTGCCCCAGCAGAATGGCTACGCGCCTTTGCTCGCCACGCTCGACGCGCTGGCCCAGCGCCCGGCGCTGCGCCAGCTGCCCGCCTACCTGCGGCCGGCACTCGCGGCGCTGGAACACGTGGTGCGCACGCCCACCGAAATCACCCGCGGCGAAGGGCTGGAAGAAGCGATCAAGCGCAGCGGCCTGTTCCTCGAATCGCAGCTGGCCGAGCCCAACCTGGATATGGCCGGGCTTAGCCAGGAAGACTGGAAGGGAGCGCTGCTGCGCCTGGCCAGCCTGCTCGACGACTATTTGCCGGCGCGACGCGCGAGCAGCTCGTCCAGCGAAACGCCGCCGCCACTGCAACAGCGCGGCCTGCAGGCGCAACCGCGCGCGATGCTGCCGCTGTCCCTGCTCGATGACGATGTCGACGCCTTGCTCAGCCGCCTGCACGGCGAAGTGCATGCGGCCCTGGCGCGCGTGGAAGTGGCCCAGCTCGAGGCCACCACCGCGTCCGCCTGGATGATCGAGATTCCGCTGCAGGGCGAAGACGGTCGCGACATCCTGCAGGTGCAGCTGCAGCAGAACGCCGAGGGCGGCGCCGGTTCGTCGTGGACGTTCGGCTTCGCCATCGACCTGCCCGGGCTGGGCCCGCTGCAGGGCGAACTGCAATTGCGCGACCTGCGTCTATCGGTTCGCCTGTGGGCCGAACGCGCCGATACGGTGCATCGACTGGAACAACAGTTCGGTCCGTTGCGCCAGGCTTTGTCGGCGACCGGCCTGATCCTCGACCAGCTCTCCTGCCAGCAGGGGCTGCCGCAATCCACGCATCAACACAGTGCGATTCTGCTGAGGACGATGGCATGAGCAACGCACTGCCGCCCGCACGTCGCCGCGTCACCCTGCGTCTTTCCGGCGGACCCAACGATGCGCCTGCCACGCCGGTAAGTCTTCCGCCGGAATCGCTGGAGACGTTGCTGGCACGTGCACGCGCACTGGGCATCCCGTTGCATCAGGATCCGCAGATGGCCGCGCTGCTCGCCTCGCTGCGCTTGCGCAAGGAAGTGCCGGCCACGCTGTATGCCGCAGCGGCAGCGGTGTTGTCGTGCATCTACGACGCGGCCGACGCACAGCACTGATCGCACGTTCCTGCGAAGCAGGCACAACGCTTAAAAACGCGACACGTCCTTCATGTTGGGTCCGCAACAGTGATCCTGCACACACAGGATCGCTTATGTCCCGTTCCCGCAACGCCAGCGTGTCGCCGTCGCATCGCCAGGATGCCCTGACCAGACGACGCAATACCAAGATGGCCCGCTCGGCGCATGCCTATGTGCGCGGCAACACGGCGCAGTTCTACGCATGGCTGGACTCGCGAGCAGCGCCGCGCCTGCCGGTGGGACCGGCGATCTGGATCTGCGGCGACTGCCATATCGGCAACATTGGCCCGGTGGCGGACGACCAGGGCAAGCTGCATATCCAGATACGCGATTTCGACCAGAGCGTGATCGGCAATCCCGCACACGACCTCGTGCGGCTCGCACTCTCGCTCGCCATGGCGGCACGCGGTTCGGATCTGCCCGGCATCACCACCGCCAACATGATGGAAGCGATGCTCGACGGCTACGAGGCCGCTTTTCCGGAAACCGACGATCCCGAACCAAGCATGCCAAGCACCATCAAGCTGGTGATGAAGCAAGCGGCCAGACGCAGTTGGAGGTCGCTTGCCAACGAACGCACCAACGGGGCCGGACTGGAGCTGCCCTTGGGCAAGGAGTTCTGGCCGATCGTCGCCAAAGAGCGCAAAGCCATCCAGGCCATCTTCAGGCAACCGGAATTGGATGCGCTCGCCAAACAGTGGAAGCATCGCGATCCCACCGGCGAGGTAAACGTGCTCGATGCCGCGTACTGGCGCAAAGGCTGCAGTTCGCTCGGCAAGCTGCGCTATGCCGCTTTGCTCGACGTGGATGGCAATGCGGTCGAAGGCGATGATCTGTGCCTGATCGATATCAAGGAAGCGGCCGCTTCGATCGCGCCCCGCGCGAAACGGGTGCGCATGCCGCGCGATCATGCCGAGCGCGTGGTGCTTGCGGCACGTCACCTGTCGCCGGCGCTGGGCAATCGCATGCGTCCCACGCACCTGCTGGACAAGCCGGTGTTTGTGCGCGAACTGCTGCCGCAGGACCTGAAGATCGATATTGCCCGCCTGCATCGCAAGCAGGCGCGGCGCGTGGCGGCCTTTCTCGCCCACGTGGTGGGACACGCCCATTCGCGTCAGATGGATCCGGCCACGCGCAAGTCCTGGTGCCAGGAGTTGCAACGCAATCATTCGCGCACCCTCGATGCACCGTCGTGGCTATGGCAGGCCGTGACCGGCCTGCTGTCGATGCATGAGCGCGATTATCTGGACCACTGCCGCCGTTACGTGGGCGGCCAGGCCTGAATCGTTCGCACAGAACCGTCAGAGCGTGATCGTGGCCGACAGCATCGCCGGGTTGCCCTGCAGTCGATTGGTGACATCGAATTCGTGCAGCCAGCGCAGCGAGAATTCGACCTGGCCGCCCTGCCACTTCTTGAGGTAGTTCACCATCGGGCCCACCGCCAGTGCGTGTCCCTTGAAGCCGCCAAGAAGATCGGCCGTCGGCCCCGTGTCGTCTTCCAGTTGATAGATCCAGCCGCCGACGGCGCCCACGCCCCACCCCGTGGGGAAGCGCTTTACCAGCAAGGTATCGAGGCGATACACCGAACCATTCTGGTAATTGGTCGCCTTGTCCTTGGTGTAGAAGTCCACTGCCGTGGTGGCGCTCCATTCCAGCGAGCCCTGGTCGAACAACCCGGTATAGCCAATGGTGGGCGAGAAGGTCCAGGTGTTGAGGCTGGCATTGGCCAGGCGGCCATCCTTGTAGTCGCCGGTGGGCGCATAGAAGTACAGCGAGAACGACATGTGCTGCGTCTGGCTGAAATGATGGCTGGCGATCACGGGCGCGAAGAACAAGTCGTACGGCCCCAGCACGTGGGATGAGCGACTCGCGCTGAAACCGCCGAGCCGTGCGTTGACGTTGGCATCGACGTAGGCAAAGGGCATGGTCATCATCGAGGCAAAATTCCAGGACGAAGGCGCCGTCTTCCAGATATACAGGCCGGTGATCGTGGCCAGCTGGAACTCCGCCTTGAGACCCAGCGCCGAGCCGCCGCCGGCGATAGGCACCTGCTTGGACGCGCTGATCGAGCCGTCGTAATACGCATAGCCGTATTGCCAGGTGAGCCCCGGCTCCGGGGGTATCAGGCCCGAGTACGACGTCGCCTGCATGCCGGTGATGGAGCGGCCAACGCCCGTTTCCGTGGCGTGCAGTGGCAAGGCAAACAGCGCAGCCAACGGGACGCCATACAGCGCGATTCGTTTCATGACAGCTCCAGGCGTGGCGCGACGGCATGCGCGTTTCGTGCGGCAGCCGGACTGCCCGCACGGCCTCAGCCTCTACGGATCACGGGAGTCGGACAAGCGAAAATCCACCTACTGGATCTACGTAGAAATACGCAGAACGGCGTGCGGGCCGCGTACCAAAAATGCCGCGCCATGATCTTGCGACATGCGATCCGCGCGACGGCATCCGTGCGGTCTGGGCGCTGCGGTGTCAGGACACGCGCCGTCAGATAGTGGCGCCGCGAACCTCGCGCTCCACGCCACCTTCCGGAAAGCGCGCAATCGCCTGCTGCGCCGCCTGCTCCAGCGACGTGACCACTTCGTTGAGCTCGGCATTGACCGGCGGCTCCACTTCCGTCGCCGCCAGCGGTTCGGGAAAGAACACACCAACCAGGCAGGCATCCGGAATCCCGCGGCGAGTCAACGCAACGGCCTCGTCGAAGCTCTCGCGCTCCTTGGTCGGGTGGGTGCTGACGATGTAGACCATCGACACAGCGTTGGGCGTGGCTTCCGGATGCGGCTCGGCGTCGAAGGCTGCAAAATCCTCGACGGAAAGATGGCGCGCATCGATATTCAGGTCGCGCAGGATGCGGGTGAGCAGTTCGGTGGCAAAGTCGCTGGCGACCGAACCCAGGCCCAGGCAAAGCACGACTGAGCGCGGCGCAACGGCGAGCGGCCCCTGCCAGCGACCAAACGCATCTTCGCGGTGCTGGCGCAGGCTGCGGCCGATGCTCACGCTCTCCAGCACCGAGCTGCGACGGCGCCAGCGCGCCCATTTGCTTTCATGGCTGTCGAGCGTCTCCACCACGGTCACGATGGCGCGCTTGACCGCAGTCTGCTGCTCGGTGCTGATCGCGCCAGCCGCCAGGTCGATGCGCGCCAGCTGCAACGCGGGCAGCAGCACCGCGTCGCAATATGCGGCGAAGCTTTTGCGTTTCAGGAATTCGCGCGCCTCGCTCAAGATCTCGCTCGCATCGCCCGACAAGGCGCGCTGATACACGCGTTGCGGCATGGTCAGCGCCGGCGTGTCCCCGAGCAGGATATTGAGCAGGTTCAACGCCTGCACGTGACGGCCCGCTACCACCAGGCAAAGCGTCAGCGGCGTGGACATCAGCAGGCCCACCGGACCCCACAACCAGCTCCAGAAAATCGCGGCCACTACGACGGCGAGTGGCGACAGGCCCGTGGTGTGCCCGTACAGAAACGGCTCGATCAGCTGCGACACGATGATCTCGACCACCAGGTACAACATCACCGTCATCAGCAGCAGCGACCAACCCGGCGCCACGGCGGCCGCGAACAAGCTCACCACGGCAGCCACCAGCCACACACCGATGTAAGGCACGAAGCGCATCACCGCCGTGAGCAGGCCCCACAGCAGGGCGCTGGGCACGCCGATGACGGCCAGGCCCAGCCAGATCGCCACGCCTACGCCAAAGTTGACCGAGAAAGTGGAGATGAAAAAGCGCGAGAGCCGCTCGCCTGCATCGTTGATCGCGGCCGTGGTGGCGCGCAGGTCCGCACCGCCGGCGAGACGGATGAAGCGGTCGCGCAGGGCTTCGTGTTCCAGCAGCACAAAAATCAGGACCACCAGCACGATGCCCGCCGTTTCCACCGGGACCCACGCGGTGGACAGCACCCGAGTGATCACCGACACCGGCGCACTAGGCAGCTTGGTCGCGGTTGATGCCGGCTTGGGCACGGCAGGCGCGTTGGTCAGATAAGGGGGCGCGGCCGCACCCGTGACAGGTGCCGACCCTTGGCCGGATTCGTCGATCACCTTGCCCAGTTCGCCACTGAGGAGATCCAGGCGTCCCACCGTTTGTTCGCGCAGCGACTGCACCTTGGTGTGAATGGTCGCCTCGTACTGCGGCAGGCTGCGCGCCACATGCACTACCTGCGTGCCCATCATCGCCGTCGTGCCGGTCACGATGACCACCAGCGCCAGCACCGCAATCATCACCGACATGCCGTGGCCTAGGCCGATGCGGCGATACAAGCGCACCCATGGCGCCATCAGCAGGCTGAGAAAGAGCGCCAGGATGATCGGCACCAGCACCTCACGCCCGAAGTACAGCAACGCCAGCACCGATGCCGCGGCGATGATGACAACCGCGCGCTGGCTCGCCGTCACGGCGGGCAAAGTGGGGTCTTGCGACGACATGGGCATCTCCTCTACACCGCGGCGTGTCCGGGACGACGACGTCGTCCCGGATAGCGCAAGGATAGCCTTGCCCGATGTCGGTTGGGTCAGGCCGCTTCTTGTTCCAGCGGCAAGCGGCACAGGCGGCGCACATCCAGCAAGGCTACGAAGCCGCCCTGTGATGGCAATACGCCGTGCACGGGATCGTCTTCACGCGCCATGGCGCCCGGCAGCGGCGGTGCGATATCGGCGGCGGCGGCGTCCAGCAGGTCGCCAACCGCATCCACGCGAATGCCGACCAGATGCGGACCATGCGAGAGCATCACCTGACGCACCTGGAATGGGTCGACACGCATTTCGTCGGGCAGCCCCAGGCGACGGCGTCCATCGAGCACGGGCACAATGCGGCCGCGCAGGTGACGGATGCCCAGCACGTCGTGCGCCGAACCCGGCACCGGGGTCAGCTCGCCATCGCGCAACACTTCGCTCACCTGCGTCAGCGGCGCGGCATACAACTGCCCGCCGATGCGGAAGGACAGCCAGTGCTGGGCGTTCTGTACATGTTTCATGGCGATGGCTCCCCGACGGTGGGATGGGTGTTGGGTACTACCGGCTTGCAAATCACGGGCCATGCTCCGGCGCGGCCACGTGGGCCGATCCCACGGTGATCGCACCCGCCGCGACGTTGGGCAGACTGGCGCGTGGCGTCACTTCCGGACCGGAGTCGACGTCCTCCGGCACGCTGCGCTGGGGCTTGGCGAGGATTACCTGGTTCACCGGAACTTCGTCGATCAACCGGGGCGCCACCACTTCCACCGTGGGCACGGCTGTGGCGGGCTTGGTGTTGGCGACCACGGCGGCGCTGGCCGGGGACGCGACGGAGGCTGCGGGAGCCGGCGCGCCCTGCCTGTCGGCGGTGAGCTGGCCTGCGCCCGGTGCATTGTTTTCCAATCGCTTGGGCTCGCCTTCTTCGCTGAGCACCACGATCAGCACGCGGCGATTGCGATTGCGACCGTCTTCCGTCGCGTTGTCGGCATTGGGGTGGTATTCGCCCCAGCCCATGATGCCCAGGCGGGTCGGATCCACGCCCTGCTCCGTGAACAGGCGCGCCACGCTCGCCGCGCGGGCGGCGGACAGCTCCCAGTTGGACGGATACATCGCGGTGTTGATCGGCCTGTCGTCGGTATAGCCCTCGATGCGCACCGTATTGGGGAATGGCTTGAGGATCGAGGCCATGCTGTTGAGCACTTCGTTGGCTTCCGGCGACAGTTTCGCCACGCCGCTGGGGAACAGGATGTCGGTACGCAGCTCCACTTCCAGCCACGAGGTGGTCTTGCGCACGATCACCATCTGCTTGTCGATCAAGGGCTGCAGCGCGCGCACCACCTGGTCGCGGATCACTTCGAGATTGCGCTTCTCTTCCACCGGGGAGGCGGCACGGGTATCCACGGCGCGCACCATCTGCGGGCGTCCTGGAATGGGCACGCTTACCGGGATGGTCGCCGCGCCAGGCTGGCTCCCCGGCGAGGCAATCGCCGGATCGACATTGTGCGGCTGCGCACGCGTCTGCGGCATCGGCGCGATCACGTGGCTGGAGCCATTGAACGCCTCGATGATGGAGTTGGACATCACGCGGTACTTGCCTTCGTTTACCACCGAGACCGCGTACATCACCACGAAGAAGGCGAGCAGCAGCGTCATCAGGTCGGCGTAGGGAATGGCCCAGGCCTCGTGATTGACGTGGTCTTCGTGGTGTTTCTTCTTCCTGGCCACAACGCTGCGCCTCCGTTACGCCAGGTAACCCTGGAGCTTCGCTTCGATCTGGCGAGGGTTGGCGCCCTCGGCGATGGAGACGAGGCCTTCGATGAGGATTTCGCGCATCTGCGTCTGCTTGTGGATCAGCGCCTTCAGGCGCGCCGACATCGGCAGCATCCACAAGTTGGCCAGCGCCACGCCGTAGATCGTCGCCACGAACGCAGCGGCAATGCCGTGGCCGAGCTTGCTCGGATCGGCCAGATTCTGCATCACCGCCATCAGGCCCATCACCGCGCCGATGATGCCCATCGTCGGCGAGAAGATGCCTGCCTGCTCGAACACTTTCGCGCCGGCCAGATCATGGTGTTCGCGCGCGCCCACTTCGACTTCGAGCACGCCGCGGATGGCCTCGGGCTCGCTGCCGTCGACCAGCAGCTGCAGGCCTTTGCGCACGAAGGTGTCGTTTTCCGCGTCGATCTGCGGCTCCAGGCCCAGCAGGCCCTGGCGACGCGAAATTTCGCTCCAGCCCACGATACGGCTGATCAGATCCGATGGCTGGTGCTGCGGCGGCTTGTACACCAGCGGGAACATCGACATCGCGTGCTTGAGCACCTTGCCGGAGTTCTGCACGAGCAGTGCCGCGATGGTGCCCATGAACACGATCACGAATGCCGCCGGATTCCACAGCGCTTCCACGCTGGAACCCTTGAGGATGGTGCCGACGATCACGACCACGAAGGCCAGGATCGTCCCGATGAGACTTACCAGATCCATGTCAGGTATTCACTCGGAGGGATGGGAGGAGTTGACCGTCGCTGCCGGACAAGCCGGCAAGATCCATCACCAGCGCAAGACGGCCGTCGCCGGTAACGGTGGCGCCCGCCACGGCGGGCACGCCTTCGAACAGGGGGCCGAGCGGTTTCACCATCACGTCTTCGCGGCCAAGCACTTCATGCACCAGGCAGCCCAGGCGCATATGGCCGATGTGCAGCACCACTACGTGGCGACCCGGCGCAGCGTCCACACCGATCCAGCCGCCAAGGTTGGCCAGCGCGAGCGCGCGGCCGCGATGCGAAGCCACCGCACGCCCGTCCAGTTGCTGTTGCTGCCCCGAGGCCAGTTCGAACACTTCATCGACATTGCTCAGCGGCAGCGCAAGCAGACGCGAGCCCACGCGCACCATCAGCACGCGCTGGATCGCCAGCGTCAGCGGCACGGCCAGCTCCAGCGTGCTGCCTTTGCCCAGCTGCGAGCGCACCGACAAGGTGCCGCCCAGCTCCACCACGCGCGTCTTCACCACGTCCATGCCCACGCCGCGACCGGAGATGTCGGAGACGGTGGCGGCCGTGCTGAAGCCAGGGCGGAAAATGATTTCGTAGCATTCGTTCTCGGTGAGGCGCGAAGCCTGCGCCTCATCCATCAACCCCTTCTCCACCGCCTTGCGGCGCAGGATCTCGGGATTCATGCCGCGCCCGTCGTCGGACACGGTGATCACGATGCGCTCGCCGCGCTGGCTCGCACCCAGCGTCACCTTGCCCTTGCGGGGCTTGCCGGCGCGCTCGCGTTCGTCCGGCATTTCCAGGCCGTGATCGAGCGCGTTGCGGATCAGGTGCACCATCGGATCGGCGAGCGCTTCGACCAGGCTGYGATCGAGATCGGTGCCCTCGCCTTCCTGGATCAGTTCCACTTCCTTGCCGAGCTGGCGCGAAAGATCGCGCACGATGCGCGGAAAGCGCTGGAACAAGCGGCCCACCGGCTGCAAGCGCATGCCGAGCACGGCGTTCTGCAAGGCATCGGCCACGCGATCGAGTTCGGTGGCGGCCAGCTCGAGCGTTTCATCGCCGGTCTTGGCCGCCAGGCTCAGCAGTCGGTTGCGCACCAGCACCAGCTCACCGGCGCGGTGCACCAGGGCATCGAGGCGGGCGGTGTCCACGCGCACGGTGTTTTCGGGCGCCGGCGCCGCCTGCTTAGCCGGTGCGGCGGCAGGAGCAGGTGCGGGGGCAGGAGCGGATGCCGGCGCGCTCGCGCCCGGTAGTCCGCCCTTGCCGTGAAGATTGTCGAGCAGCGATTCGAACTCGTCGTCCGAGATCGTGCCTGCGGTTGACGATGCGACGGCCGCGTTCGTCGTCGCGCCAGGCTGGCCGCCCTTGCCATGCAGGTTGTCCAGCAAGGCTTCGAATTCGTCGTCGGAAATGCTGCCCGATTCGGCCACCGCCGCGGGCGCACCCGGTGCGCCGCTGCTCCCATAGAGGCTATCGAGCAAGGCCTCGAATTCGGAATCGTCGATCGTGCCGTCGCTCGGCGGCGGCGCTACCGGCGCGGCCACCGGCTTGGGCGCCGGTGCAGCGGCCTTGCCCGGCATCAGGCGTTGCAGCAGGCCAGCGGGCGGCATCGCCATCCCCGTGCCGCCGGCCAGCGCCGCCATCATGTCGTTGAGCAGATCCAACGCTTCAAGCAGCGCATCCATGCGGCTGGCGTCGAGCAGCAACTGCCCGTTGCGCGCCACGTTGAGGAGATCCTCGGCGTGATGGCACAGCTGCACCATCGGCTCGATCGCAAGAAAGCCCGCGCCGCCCTTCACCGTGTGGAACGCGCGGAACACCGCGTTCAACAGTTCGGC
The DNA here is from genome assembly GCF_056399745.1 of Dyella sp. 01N36. Lineage (NCBI taxonomy): Bacteria > Pseudomonadati > Pseudomonadota > Gammaproteobacteria > Lysobacterales > Rhodanobacteraceae > Dyella > Dyella sp. 01N36. The sequence continues at coordinate 43,476 of NZ_JBFTRY010000004.1, read as the reverse complement.
GTCGCGCGGCGAGGCCTCCAGCCCGATCAGCTGATCGCCCAGGCGCTGCACCAGTTCCCCGGCTTCCACCAGGAAATCGTCGCGCAACTCGTTGTCGAACGAGGGATCCATCGATCAGAAACCGAATTCGCTCAACAGACGATCCGCCTCATCCTGGCTGGTGACCTTGACCGGGCCGGCGGCGGCTTCACCCGACGCCAGCGCGCCGGTGAGGCTCACGAGTTCCAGCAGCGAGTTCTCCACGCTGCCGATGAAATTCACCACCTTCTTGATGCGCTGACCGGAAAGGTCCTGCCACGACTGCGCGACCACGAAATCGGCGAGGCCATCGCGGCAAGCATGGGCGAACGCCTGCGACTGCGTCGCCAGCACATGCGCAACTTCGCCTTCAGTGGTGCCATCGATCACGGCACCGGCGTTCTCGGCCAGCGCGTCGGCCTGCGGACGCATGCGCTCGACGAAATCGAGCGAGCGATGCGCGGCCTGCGAGCTCATTTCCAGCACGTCTTCCAGGTGCTTGCGTGCATCGGCGACGCTGCCCGGCACGCCTTCCTGCGCGAGGTCGCCGCCGAGGCGGCGCACGGCATCGTGCAGGTCGCGCGCAAGCAGGCCGAGTGCGCGGAACACGCGCTGTTCGCGCTCGCGCACCAGCGCGTCGAGGGCCTTTTCAAAGGCAGCACCATCGGCGCTGTTGAGCAGGTCGTGCAATTCAGGCGGCATGGCTTCGCCAGCCATCAGGGAAACTTGTGCGTTCATGCGGTGGCTCCGCTGGCGGCCAGACGTTCGAAGATCTTGCTCAGCTTTTCCTGCAGGGTCGCGGCGGTGAACGGCTTGACGATGTAGCCGTTCACGCCGGCCTGGGCGGCGGCAATGATCTGGTCGCGGTTGTTCTCGGCGGTCACCATGAGTACCGGCATGCCCTTCAGCGAGGGCTCGGCGCGGATCGCGCGCAACAGGTCGATGCCCGTCATGTTGGGCATGTTCCAGTCGGTCACGACCATGTCGAAGGCGTTGTTGCGCAACATGGTCAGGGCGTTCTCGCCATCGTCGGCCTCCTGGATCAGGCCGTTGCTGAAACCCAGCTCGACCAGCAGGTTGCGAACGATGCGCCGCATGGTGGAGAAGTCGTCCACCACGAGGATCTTCATATTCTTGTCCAAACGCTTTCTCCGCTGCGCGTAGATATGACTTGTGTTGAACAGGGACGAGGGACCAGTTGCGAGGGCGCAACGACCGGACGTCGGGTTGCGAGGGCGCAACGACCGGACGTCGGTTCGACCCTGCACGGCGCAGCGACCGTCCGGACTCACGCCCTTGTTAGTCGCCCCTCGCCCCTTTACGTTTTCCTGCCTTCCTTTCCTGCCCCTCATGCCAACCGCTCATCCGCGCTCGCAAGCGCACGATGGCCTGGCCGTGGATCTGGCACACGCGCGATTCGGTCACGCCGAGCACCGCACCAATCTCCTTGAGGTTCAGTTCTTCCTCGTAGTACAGGGACATCACCAGCTGCTCGCGTTCGGGCAGGCCGCCGATGGCTTCCACCAGGGCCTCGCGCATGCCTTCGTGCTCGACACTGTCCGCCGGGCTCAGGCTGTCGCCATCGGCCACGTCGAACGCCGCGCCACCATCCGCGTCATCCGGTGCGGAAAGGCTGAGCAGGCGTGCACTCGCCGCGTCGGCCAGCACCTGGTGATATTCCTCGGCGCCCATGCCCAGTCGCCGCATCACTTCGGCGTCATCGGCATCAGAACCGGTTTCGATTTCAATCTGACGAACAACCTCCGCCATTTCGCGTACTTTTCGATGCACCGACCGTGGGGTCCAGTCGGTGCGCCGCAATTCGTCGAGCATCGCGCCACGGATGCGGATACCCGCAAACGTTTCGAAGCTCGCATTCTTGCCGGTGGTGAAATTGCGCGCGGCCTCCAGCAAACCGATCATGCCGGCCTGAATCAGGTCGCTCACGTCCACGCTGGGCGGCAATCGACCCATCAGGTGATAGGCGATCCTTCGCACCAAGGGAGCGTGCTGGCGAACCAGTTCGTCGGCACTCTGCCGCGTCAGCTGCAGATATTCGGAAGCCACACTCATGTCACCACCCCGTTGCTACTGCGGCCTGCCTGCTGAAAAAGGCGATGCGATCCAGGCCCAGTCGCTCGGGTTCACCCCATGTATCGACCGCACCCGCCAATTGCTTGAATGCCAATCCCGACCGGCTCGACGGCCACAGGTCCACCACCGCGCTCTGGCGACGGATGGCCTGCTTGAGTCGTTCGTCATGCGGGACATGGCCCATGAATTCCAGCGCCACATCGAGGAAGCGATCGCAAACTCGTGCGAGTTTCTGATGCAGCTGCCTGGCTTCGCCCAGGTTGCGCACCATGTTCGCCACCATGCGGAAGCGGCGCACGCCAAAATCGCGGCTGAGTACCTTGAGCAAGGCATACGCATCGGTGAGCGAAGCTGGTTCGTCGCACACCACCACCACCACGTCATCGGCGGCGGCGGCGAACATCGCCACGTTGTCGGAAAGTCCTGCGGCGGTATCCACCACCAGGTAGTCCGGCGGTGTCACCAGATCGTCAAACGCGCGGATCACCGCCGCGTGCTCGCCCGCCCCCAGCTGCGCCAGTCGACGCGTGCCCGAACCGGCCGGCACCACTTTGAGGCCGTGCGGCGCGGTCATCAGCAGATCCTCGATCGAGCAGACGCCGTCGAGCAGGTGGCCGATATGACGCGTGGGCGTGAGGCCGAGCAGCACGTCGATATTGGCCAGGCTCATGTCCGCATCGAGCAGGATCACCTGGTGACCCTGCACGGCGAGCGCCATGCCCAGGTTCACCGATACCGTGGTCTTGCCCACGCCGCCCTTGCCGCCGGCCACCGCGATGGCGCGGCAACGCTTGCGCGGCGCAGAGCCGCTCAATCCATACGCCTGGTCCTGGACCGGCGCCTGTCGGCTATGTCGTTCGGTCAGCGCACGCAGCATGCTTTCCAACCCCATCGCCTGGTTCATTGCAAAGACACCGCTCATGCACTTGCCACCGCTAGTCCGAAGCGATCCGCCATCACCACGTCATCGGCCGGCGCCGTGCCCTTGAGCACTTGCGCGGCACGGCACACCAGCACCCGCGCATCGGCTGTGGCGATGTCTTCGGGCACGCGCTGTCCATCGGTGACGTAGTCGAGCGCGAGTCGGTGACGGATCAGCACCGACAGCGCGCCGCCGAGGCTCGGGGCCTCGTCGAGTTTGGTGAGAATGCAGGCGTGCGGCTTGACCGGCAGGTAGGCGCGCACCGCTTCGTCCAGCGACGAGGCATGTGCATTCGCCGCCATCACCAGGCAGGCGCGCAGATCGCCGCCGTTGCCCAGCACTTCCAGCTGTTCGGCCAGGCGCGGATCGCCGCCGGCCAGGCCGGCGGTATCCACCAGCACGGTGTGGTGGCCGCGCAGCAATTCCAGTACATGGCGCAGGCTGTCGGCGTCGTAGGCGGGATACACGCGCACGCCGAGCAGGCGGCCGTAATGTTCCAGCTGCGCCGCGGCGCCAATGCGGTAGTGATCGGTGCTGACCAGCGCGACCTGCGATGCGCCATTGCGCATCACCGCGCGCGCGGCGAGCTTGGCGATGGTGGTGGTCTTGCCCACGCCGGTGGGRCCGACCAGTGCGGTCACGCCACGGCGCTCCGAATGATCGCGCGGGCTGATCGACAGGCTTCGGCTGAGCACGCCCAGCGGCAGGTAGCGCGCCTGCTCGGCGTTGATCTCGACCGGCAACTCACCGACCAGCTGACGGGCCACATCCGGTTCGATGCCGAGCCGCGTCATTTCGCGCAGCACACGGGCGCGCATCGGCTGACGGCGCTCCAGGTCGTTCCAGATCAGGCTGGACAGCTGCGTTTCCAGCAGGTCGCGCAGGCTGCCCAGTTCGGCGCGCACGCGTGCGGTGTCCTGCATGGCGCGTTCGAGCAAGGGGTGAATCGAAGCGGTGACCTCGCCGGCCACATTGGCCTGCGCAGATTCCACCGGTGCGGATTTTTCTTCCAGCGCCTTGGCCTGCGAGGCGGCCGGCTTGCGGGCCCCCAGCGTTTCGATCGTCGGCTCCATGCGCGGCGCGGCGGTGGCGCGACGCGAGAGCGACACGGTCACGCCATCGTCCTCGTGACGGTTCGCCGTCGGCAGCGGCGGCGGCATGACTTCCGCACGGCGTGCAACGGAGGCTTCCACATCGCGCTGCGACGCGGCAGCAGCCGGTGCGCGGTTTTCCACTTCCAGCGGCGCACCGTGGCGCGCGGCTTCGCGCACCAGGGCTTCGTCGAAATCCACGGCAGCGATGATCTCGATGCCGTCGTCCATCCGGCGCGTGGACAGGATCACCGCATCCGGTCCCTGGTCTTCGCGCACTTCACGCATGGCCTGGCGCATATCCGGGGCCACGAAACGCTTGATCTTCATGCCTTGCTGCTCCGCGAAACAGGGACGAGGGACGCGCGGCGAACCTGCGCGGCCGTGCCTCGTGGCACGTACCGCCCATTCGCCAACGACTCGATGTTTGCGCCCTCGCTACTCATCCCTATTCCCTCTCTCGTCTGCTTGATTCAGCGACCCAATGCCTGCACCAAACGCACTCGGCGGTTGTCCGGCACCTCGTTGTAAGCCAGTACGTGCAGGTTCTGTGCCACATGGCGAGTGAAGCGTGCGAGCCACGGACGCAGCTGCGGCGCGACCAGCAAAACGGCCGGTTCGCCGCTCATTTCCTGCTTGCGCGCAGCGTCGGCAACGCCTTGCTGCAGGCGGTCGGCGAGGCCTGGCTCCACCGCGGCGCCCGCTACGCCGCCATTTGCGAGCGATCCCAGCAGGATCTGCTCCAGCTCCGGCGCCAGCGTGATGACCGGGATCTCGGTACCGAGCCCGGAGATCTCCTGGACGATCTGGCGACCGAGCGCCACGCGTACGGCAGCGCTGAGGGCGCCGGGATCCTGACTCTGGTTGGCGTGCTCCGCCAAGGATTCGACGATGGAACGCATATTGCGGATCGGCACCCGCTCGGCCAGCAGGTTTTGCATGACCTTGACCACCACGCCCAGCGACAGGCGCTTGGGCACCAGGTCTTCCACCAGCTTGGGCGTGGTCTGCGCGAGGCGATCGAGCAGCTGCTGCACGTCCTGATGGCCGAGCAGTTCGTGCGCGTGGCTCTGCAGGATGTGCGACAGATGCGTGGCGACCACGGTGGCCGGATCGACCACGGTGTAGCCCAGACTCTGCGCCGTTTCGCGCTGGCCCGGTTCGATCCACAGCGCTTCCAGGCCAAACGCCGGATCGCGCGTGGCGATGCCTTGCAGGCCTTCCTGCACGCGGCCGGGGTTGATCGCGAGCAGCCGATCGTTGTGCACCTCGGACTCGCCCATGGGCACGCCCATCAGGCTGATGCGATACGTGTTGGGGCCAAGGTCCAGGTTGTCGCGGATATGCACCGGCGGCACCAGGAAGCCCAGCTCCTGCGAGAGCTTGCGGCGCACCGACTTGATGCGGCCCATCAGCTCGCCGCCCTGGTGCGTATCCACCAGCGGAATCAGCCGATAGCCAACTTCCAGGCCCAGCGGATCGACGCTGGCGACATCTTCCCAACCCAGTTCGAGACGTTCCGTCGGCGCGGCCGGCGGCGGCACCTCGGCGGCAGCTTTCGCCACGCGCTCAACCGCTTCGCGATCGCGCTTGATCATCAGCCACGCCGCACCGCCACAGGTGCCGCCCAGCAGCAGGAAGGCGATATTGGGCATGCCCGGGATCAGTCCCATCACGCCCAGCACCACGCCCGCCACGGCGAGCGCACGCGGCTGGCCGAACAGTTGGCCGACGAGCTGTTTGCCCATGTCGGTGGACTTGGACACGCGCGTCACGATCACCGCGGTGGCGATGGACAGCATCAGCGATGGTACCTGCGCCACCAGGCCGTCGCCGATGGTGAGCAGCGTATAAGTCTTGGCGGCTTCACCGGCGGAAAGCCCGTGCTGGAAGATGCCGACGAAGAAGCCGCCGACGATGTTGATGATCAGAATCAAAATGCCGGCGGTGGCGTCGCCGCGCACGAACTTGGAGGCGCCGTCCATCGAGCCGTAGAAGTCCGCTTCCTCGCGCACTTCCTGGCGACGGTCGCGCGCCTGTTCCTGGTTGAKCAGGCCGGCGTTGAGRTCGGCGTCGATCGCCATCTGCTTGCCGGGCATCGCATCGAGGGTGAAGCGCGCCGTCACTTCGGACACGCGGGTGGCACCCTTGGTCACCACCACGAAGTTGATGATGGTGAGGATGGCGAACACCACCAGGCCCACCGCGAAATTGCCGCCGATGACGAACTCGCCGAACGCTTCGATCACCTTGCCCGCGGCGCCAGGGCCGTCGTGGCCATTGAGCAGCACCACGCGCGTGGAGGCGATGTTGAGCGCGAGGCGCAGCAAGGTCGCCATCAGCACCACGGTGGGAAACGCGGCGAATTCCAGCGGGCGCATCACGTAGATCACCGCCAGCAGGATCACCAGCGACAACGCGATGTTGAAGCTGAAGAGCATGTCCAGCAGGAACGGCGGCAGCGGCAGCATCAGCATCGCCAGTGCGGCGAGCATGATCACCGGCGCACCGAGGCCGCGGCGTCCGAGCATCTTGAGATTGCCTAGGGCAGTCGTGTTTGCCATCACTGTTCCGTCAGAACTTGTAGGGACCCATCAGGTCCGGATCAACATCGGGTTGCGGCGCCGACGGCGGCGCATCACCGCGCGACACCGCCTGCTTGAGCTGGAAGACATAGGCGAGCACCTGCGCCACGGCGACGTACAGCGCCGAGGGAATCTCGCGATCGATCTGGGTCGTGGCATACAGCGCGCGGGCCAGCGGCGGCGCTTCCACGGTGGGGATGCGATGGCTGGAAGCGACCAGGCGGATCTGCAGCGCCAGTTCGTCCATGCCCTTGGCAATCACGCGCGGCGCGCCCATGCGGCCTTCGTCGTAGCGCAGGGCCACGGCAAAGTGCGAAGGGTTGGTGATCAGCACGTCTGCCTTGGGCAGCTCCTGCATCATGCGCTTGCGCGCCATCTGGAACTGCAGCTGCCGGATGCGTCCCTTGAGCTCGGGGTTGCCGTCGCTTTCCTTCGATTCGTCCTTCAGTTCCTGGCGCGTCATGCGCAGGCGCTTGTTGTGATCGAACTTCTGGTACAGCGCATCGGCACCGCCGATCAGCGCAAGGATCGAGCCGAACAACAGCGCACCGTGACCCAGCAGACTCATCGCCTTGAAGGTGCCGGCGCGTACTTCGCCGACGCCGGTGGCCATCAGGTCGTCCTGCCAGTTTTTCAGCACCATCACCAGGATGCCGCCGATCAGCAGCAGCTTGAGCAGCGACTTGGCCAGCTCCACCAGGCCACGCATGGCAAAGATGCGGCCGAGACCCTTGATCGGATCAAGCCGCTCGAATTTGGGCTCCAAGGCTTCGGCGCTGAAATTGAGGCCGCCGAGCAACAGCGGCGCAGCGAGCGCGGCCAGCATGGTGGCCAGCGCCACCGGCGCAAACAGCGACATCGCCTCGTGCATCGCCATCGAGAGCACGCGACCGGGCAGCTGTTCGGAAAACAACGCAGCGCGGTCATAGGTCAGTCCCAGTCCGTAGATGCGCCGCACGTGTTCCATTGCCGCTGCGCCGCCATTCATCAGCGCGGACACGCCGGCAAGCACCACCACCGCGCCCGAAAGGTCGCGCGACCGGGGAACGTCGCCCTTTTCGCGCGATTCGCGCAGGCGCTTTTCGGATGGTTGTTCAGTGCGTTCCTGATCGTCGTTCTCTGCCATGGCGTATCCCTCAACCGCCTGCCAGCTCGTGCATCAGCGTCCATGCGGTGTTCTGCAAGGACTCGAAGGCACCCGGCAAGGTGTGCAGCGACAGCCACAGCGCGACGAAACCCAGGGTCACCGTGATCGGGAAACCCACCGCGAACAGATTCATCGACGGAGCCGCACGACTGATCGCGGCAAAACCGATGTTGACCATCAGCAGCGAGGTCATCGCCGGCAACGCCACGCGCACCGCGCCGCCAAACAGGTGCGTGGCGAATGCGACCACGGCATACAAGCCCTTGGGATCGATCACTGCCTGCCCCGGCGGCAAACTGTGAAAACTGTCGGCCAGCAGCGAAATCAAACGCAGATGCCCGTTCATGGCGAGGAACAGCAGCATCACCATCAACAGATAGAACTGGCTGAGCACCGGCGAACTGCCACCGCCACGAGGGTCCACGGTTTCGGCAAAGCCCAGGCTCATGCTCTGTCCGACCAACTGGCCGCCGAGCGACACCGCTTCGAAAGCCAGTTTCAACACGAAGCCGATCGATGCGCCCATCAACAACTGCGCCACCATGGTGGTGATGCCGTCGGCCGTCATCGGATCGATCGTGGTCGGCGCGAGCGGCGCCAACACCACGGTCAGCATCAACATGATGGCAAGGCGAAAGCGCTGCGGCAGCACCGAGTCGCCGAACACCGGCGCGACCAGGCACAGCCCACCCACGCGCGCCATCGCCCACAACAGCGAGCCAATCAGCCCCTGCAACTGGGCGAGCTGCACCGTGGTCACTTCACTGCCCCGGGCAGACTCTCGATCAACTGGCGCGTGAACTGCACCAGCGTGCGCAGCATCCAGGGGCCGGCGATCAGCGCGACCGCGGCCATGGCGACGACCTTGGGGATGAAGCTCAAGGTCATTTCGTTGATCTGCGTGGCGGCTTGCACCACACCGATGATCAGGCCTACCAGCAGTGCGGTGAGCAGCAGGGGGGCGGCCACCATCATGGCGACGTAGAGCGCGTGCTGGCCGAATTCGATGACTGACTCAGGCGTCATGAGTAAAAACTTCCCGCCAGCGTACCCAGCAGCAAGGTCCACCCATCCACCAGCACGAATAGCATGATCTTGAACGGCAACGAGATGATGGTGGGCGAGACCATCATCATGCCCATCGACATCAGCACGCTGGCCACCACCAGGTCGATGATCAGGAACGGAATGAACAGCAGGAAGCCCATCTGGAACGAGGTCTTCAGCTCGCTGGTGACAAAGGCCGGCATGGCGACGCGAAACGGCACGTCTTCCTTGCTTGCGTAAGGCTGCTCATTGGCCAGGTGCGTGAACAACTGCAGATCCGCATCGCGCGTCTGGTCGAGCATGAAATGCTTAAACGGTGCGGCGGCGGCAGGCACCGCCTGCTCGGCCGTCATCTGGCCGTCCATATACGGCTTCACGCCATCGGCATAGGCGTGATTGAGTACCGGCGACATCACGAACAGCGTGAGGAACAGCGACAGGCCCAGCAGGATCTGGTTGGACGGCGTGGAACTCGTGCCCAACGCCTGACGCAGGAAACTCAACACGATCATGATGCGCGTGAATGACGTCATCATCAGCAGCACGGCCGGCAGCAACGTCAGCACCGTCATCAGCGCCAGCAACTGCAACGACAGCGTCCAGTTCTGGGCGCCGCCCGGCGCGTTCTGCACGGTCAGCACAGGAATACCGGCCGGCGACGACGGCATCTGCGGCATGGAAGGCATCGCGGGCATGGCCGGCGCCGCCCACAGCAGCACCGGACACAGCATCAGCAAGACCAGGAGAATCCAACGAGCGTGCTTCATCACTTGCGGTTCCAGCGGGCCAGCACGTCGCCGAACGGCGCGATCGGCGGTTGCGGACTGGCTTCCGGTGCGGGCGCCACGCCTTCGTAAACGTGCAGCGTGCGCATGCCGCCCTGCCCCATGCCGATCAGCAGACGCTTGCCGTCTGCCTCCACCAGCATCAGGCGATCGCGCGCACCCACCGCCATGGTTTCCACGCAGCGCATGCGGCGCCCGCCCGGCGTCGTGCGTGCCTGCAGCCGACGGCTGAACCAGCCGGCCACGAAGATCAGCGCAATGATCGCCGCGAGACTCAACACCACGCGCACCAGCTCGCCACCCACATTAATCTCGGGCGCAGCGGCAACGGGAAGGACCAGGGCCATCATCGTGCTCACCGCAACTTGCGCACGCGCTCGGCCGGGCTGATCACGTCGGTGAGACGGATACCGAAGCGGTCGTTGATCACCACCACTTCACCGTGCGCCACCAGCGTGCCGTTGACGAACACGTCCAGCGGTTCGCCGGCGGAGCGATCGAGTTCCACCACAGAACCCTGGTTGAGCTGCAGCAAGTTGCGGATGCTGATGCGGGTGCGGCCCACTTCCATGGCGAGCGTGACCGGTACATCAAGAATCATGTCGAGGTTGACTTCGGAGCCTTCGCCCAGCGGGGCGGTCAGCTGATCGAATTCGACGCGCTGGGTAGCGCTGGCGGCGTCATTGGGGGTCATGCGAGGTCAATCTCCAGGGTGGTTTCGGTCGACAGGCGCACTTCGCGGCGCCCCGTCTGGGCATGGAAGCGGACGGCAGTACGGCCGTTGTGCTGGCCGTAGCGGCCGCGGAACACGGGCACGTCTTCGGCGAATACCGTGCTGAATTCCGGCAGCTGGATCGGCAATACGTCGCCGGGACGAAGACGCAGGAATTCACCGATGCTCAGGCGCGTTTCGAGCAGCAGCGAGCTGAGCTCCACTTCCGCATCCAGCACTTCGTCCTGCAGCGTTTCGGCCCAGCGGTGATCGCGATCGACGCGGTCGCTCTGCACGCCGGCATCGAGCAAGGTGCGGATCGGCTCGACCATGGCATACGGCAGGGTCAGATGCACTTCGCCGCCGCCGCCGTCGAGTTCGATATGGAACTTGGACACCACCACCGTTTCGGTGGGGCTGACGATGTTGGCGAATTGCGGGTTGATTTCGGAATTGAGGTATTCGAAGTTGAGCGGCAGCACCGGCGCCCACGCCTCCACCATCGAGGCGAACAACTCGGTCAGCATGATCTGGATGACGCGGTTTTCGGTCGGCGTGAAATCGCGACCCTCGATGCGCGCATGGAAACGGCCGTCGCCACCGAAGAAGTTGTCGATCACGGTGAACACCAGGCGCGGCTCCATCACCACCAGCGCGGTGCCGCGCAGTGGCTTGATGCGCACCAGGTTGAGGTTGCTGGGCACGGCCAGCGCATGCACGTACTCGGCGAACTTCATCATCTTCACGCCGAGCACCGACACTTCGCAGGTCTTGCGCAGCACGCCGAACACGGCCGTGCGGAAGAAGCGCGCGAAGCGATCGTTGACCATTTCCAGCGTGGGCAGGCGACCGCGCACGATGCGGTCCTGCTGGGTGAAGTCGTACGAGATCACCGCATCGGGCGGCAAGGGCTCGTCATTGCCCGTTTCGACGGCGCCACCTTCCACGCCGTCGAGCAGGGCATCGATTTCTTCCTGTGAAAGCAGGTCGCTCATCGCCGCTGTCCCGTCACTGCATCACGAAGCTGGTGAAGTACAGCGCTTCCACGCCCGGACGCCCCAGACGCTTCTCGATGATCTTGCGCACCGCGTCCAGCGCCTGCGCCTGCAGTTTCTGCTTGCCCGCGGCGTCGCTGAGAATCGAGTAGTCCTGGCTGCTGAACAGCATCACCAGCGCATTGCGGATCACCGGATCGGCATCCTTGGCCGCCGCCAGCGCCGCCGCGTCATGCGACATCAGGCTCACACCCACCTGCAGGAAGCGCATGGACTGGTCGTCCTTGAAATTGACGACAAACGGCGGATCCAGCATGAGGTACTGCTCCTGCTTGGACAGCGCCACCTTCGGCTCATCCCCCTCCGCACCATGCGCACTGCTGCGAGAGTTCATCACCAGGTAACCAGTCACACCGGCCATGGCGAGCAACGCCACGCCCATCATCAGCACGAGCTTGTTCGATCCCTTCTTGGGCGCTGCGGCCGCCGCTTCTGCTTGCTCGTTCTGAGCCATGCGAAATCAATCCCTATCAAAGTTCAGTCATCGGCCACCCGCCACGGGCGGCACATGTCCGTTATCTGCAAACGGCATGCCATCGGCGGGAGACGTTGCTGCGACTGGGTTTGCGCGGTATCGCGACGGCATCGCGGCGCTTTCTTGACGCGTGTCGGGGATTGGGCGTGACGGGGTGGTGGCGGTGGTCGGAAGCTTGTCGCGCCCGGCGCCTGTCTGTGGGAGCGCACCCTGTGCGCGACAGTCACGCTGGGATGTACCGCTTCGTAGGGTTGTCGCGCACAGGGTGCGCTCCCACAAAGGGCGACCCGCAACCATTAATCCAAGATCCACGGCAAGCGCACCCTTGTAGGAGCGCACTTGTGCGCGACCGCGGCGCTGGGTGCACCGCTCCGTAGGCTGGTCGCGCACAAGTGCGCTCCTACAAAAAAGCTGCCGGCCCGCGACGCCAGGGCGTTGTTCGGCTCTTGATGTGGCTCTTGCCCTAGGGGTCCCCGTATGACGCGGCGGGCGGGTGGAGGAAAGCCCGAAGGGTGGCCGCATGGGTGCGGCCAGTTTTTCGACAGGACAGGGATGTCCTGTCGAAAAACCCCGTAACCCGCACGCGCACCTGGAGGGCGCAGCCCGGAAGGCGCGTCATCCGGGGGCCCTTCTCTTTGGTTACCTTCTCTTGGGCAAGCAAGAGAAAGTGACCCGGCCTTCCCAAAAAGGGGACTAGCTTTGCGTCGCCGGCAGGAGGACCGAAGCCCGCGGCAGGCGAGCCAGGTCGCTGTATCGCGACAACTAAACACCGAGGCTCTGGGTCCCGGCTTTCGCCGGGACGACAAATAGAAAAGTTCCCGCGAGCACCCGCCCCTCACCCCAACCCTCTCCCCGGAGGGGAGAGGGAGCAGAAGCGGGTTACGCAAACATATCCACCAACCCCACCACCTTCATCACCGCCCCCGCCACCGAACCCAACTCTCCAACACCCTCAGCCACCCCACTCTCAGACCCGGAAGAGGAACCACCCGACGTCCCGGCCTGAGCAGAACCCTGCCCCGTATTCCCCTGCCCCACCTGCGCCTGCCCCAAGGTCAAACCATGGTGCGCCAGCATCGAATCAAGCTGGCTCAGCGTCTGCTGCACGGCGTGCACGGCCTGCGGGTGTTGCGCGATGAAGGCCACGTCCACATGGTCCTGCTTCACGCTCACCTTCACATCAAGCTCGCCGAGGTCCTCAGGATGCAGGCGGATGCGTGCCTCCTTGACGTCCTGGCCACCCAGCCAGGTCACTTGCTGGCTCAGTTCCTGCCCGAACGAAGGCGACCCCACGCTCGATTGCATCGTGAGCGCACGCGGAGCGGGCGCGGTCGCCACGTTCGACGAAGTCTGCGGTTGCTGCGACATCGCCTGGGCAGTGAGATTCTTCAGTGCATCGACCGAGTCATCGCTGTGATTGCCCTGGCTCGAAGACGCCGTCAATGCCTGCAAGGCCGTGCTGAATGCATCGCCCTGCGTGCTCGGCGTGGTATCGGTCGCCGGCGCGGCCACGGCGTCATCGCCGTCGCCCACGTCCTGGGTCGCCATGGAAAGGCTTTTGTCCTCAATCCCACCCAAGCCCTTGTCCAGGTCAGCCACGCCGCCTGCCTTTGCCTGCCCCGCTGCTTGCGCAGCACCGAGCAGTGCGACGGTGGCCGGCGTCACAACGGATGCAGCCGCGGCAGTGACAGCGTCCGTCGCATCTTCACCGTCAGCCGCCGCCGGGACCGCACTGGCAGCCGCCGAAGCCGGCACGCTCTGGCCCAGCAAGGCGAGCATCGCGGCGGCAGCGGCGGGCGCGTCAGAGGCCGACTTGTCGTCGTCCTTGTCGTCCTGCTTGCTCTTGGCGGGTGACTGCGATGGAGTCGAGGGGCTGGCCTTTGCCGATGCGTGCCGGTCGTGCACGGGCCGTGACGGGTCGCTCTGCCGCGCCAACTGCTGACGGGCATGCTGCAAGGGCTTGCTGAAATCCTTGTTCGGATCGCTGGACGAAGCGCTCGTCGTATCGCTGGCAGGCGCGTTCGTGGGCGGCGGCAGATTCACCACCGCGGCAATGGACGAGGTCATACGATGATCTCCTGGAATGCGTTGATGGCGGTGCTCACGAGAGCCCCCTCGCCGGCCGGCGGTACTGATTGCGTTCGTCGACCTCGGCCTGTTCGCGGCGGTCCTCGCTCTTGCGTTCCTGCTCGCGGTAGCGGTCGATCACACTGCCCAGCGCCTGCTCGCGGGCGTGGGCTTCGCGCCACTGGTTGCGCGCGCCATCAAGGACGCGGCGTTGGCGCGCCACTTCGTTGATCTGTTGCGCGATGACCTGGTCGATGCGCTCCACGAACTGACGCCGGTTGAGCAGGGCGCTCACGCTCACCCCGCCCTGCGCCTCGGCGTACTCGGCGCGGTATTTCTGCAGCTCTTCCAGCTGCTGCTCGGCCTTGGCGAGCTTTTGCTGCTGCTCGGCCAGGCGCTGCATGGCCGTTTCCTGACGGTCGTGCGCGAGGTCGGCGGCAGGTTGCAGGCGGTTTGCGCGGGATGTCACGGCGTGCCTCCGGCGGTCAGCATTTCAAGTGCGCCAATGGCGTCGTTGAGCGTGGTCGGCGCGTCCACCTCCTGCTGCAGGAAGTCGCGCAAGCGCGGCCACATGGCGATGGCGTGATCCACCTGCGGGTCGGACCCTTTCTGGTAAGCACCCACTGTGATCAGATCGCGCTGCTGGCGATACGCCGAATAGACCTGGCGAAAACGCTGGGCGGAACGCAGGTGTTCGCGCTTCACGACCGCCGGCATCACGCGGCTGATCGATGCCTCGATATCGATGGCGGGATAGTGACCCGCTTCGGCCAGATCGCGCGACAGCACGATATGTCCGTCGAGAATCGCGCGCGAGGCATCCGCAATGGGATCGTGGCGATAGTCGTCGCCCTCGGTAAGCACGGTGTAGAACGCGGTGATGGAACCGCGGCCTTCGGCATCATTGCCAGCGCGCTCCACCAAGGCCGGCAGCATCGCAAACACCGASGGCGGATARCCCTTGGTGGCSGGCGGCTCKCCGATSGCCAGCGCGATCTCGCGCTGCGCCWKSGCATAGCGCGTGAKCGARTCCATCAGCAGCAGCACGCGCTGGCCGCGATCGCGGAACCACTCGGCGATCGCGGTGGCGTACTGCGCCCCGCGCAGTCGCTTGAGTGGCGGCGCATCCGCCGGCGCGGCGACGATCACGGCACGTGCGCGCCCTTCCGCGCCCAGCGTGTGTTCGACGAATTCCTTCACTTCGCGGCCGCGCTCGCCGATCAGGCCSACCACSAYCACKTCGGCGYYGGTGTAGCGCGYCATCATGCCGAGCAGGGTCGACTTGCCGACGCCCGAACCGGCGAACAGGCCAAGGCGCTGGCCGCGGCCGACCGTGAGCAGCGAGTTAATCGCGCGCACGCCGGTATCCAGCGGCGTATCGATCGGCTTGCGCGCCATCGGGTTGATCGGTTCGTTCTTGAGCAGGGCGTGCTCGTCCACATCGAGCGGGCCAAGGCCATCGAGCGGCACGCCGTCGGCACCGACCACCCGGCCCAGCAAAGCCATGCCCACCGGCAGGCCGCTGGTATGCGCGCATGGACGCACGCGGGCGTTGGGCAGCACGCCATGCATTTCGGTGACAGGCATCAGCAAGAGGCGTTCATCGGCGAAGCCGACCACTTCGGTTTCCAGTTCGCTGCCATCAGCCGTGGTGACCAGGCAGCGCGCACCCAGGGGCGCCTCGCAGCCTTCCGCTTCCAGCGTGAGGCCGACCACGCGGCGCAGACGCCCTTCCACGGTCAGCGTGCGCGCGCCGATGGCGCGTTGCCGACGACGGGCCAGTCGCTCCTGCCACAAGGCGGCACGCGACGGGCTGGGCGCGTTCATCCACGCACCTCGTCGGCATCTTCATCGATGCCTTCGGCTTCGGCGCCGAGCACGGCATCCACGACCGCGGCGAGCCGTGTTTCAACGCGGGCGTCGAGACGCGAGCGCTCGCTTTCCAACAGGCAATCGCCGCGCTGCAGGCTGTTGTCGGGCAGCAGCTGCCAGTGCGACTCCACCATCTCGAGCGAACGCAGCAAGGCCAGATCATCCGGATGCAGGCGCACGCGCAGGTTGCCGCTGGCCGAAGGCAGCGCCAGCGCCGCCTGGCGCACGGCTTCCACCACCAGGTCGGGGGTGGTGCGCAACTCGTGCGCCAACACCTGGCGCGCCACCGTCATGGCCAGGCGGGTCAGTTCCAGTTCCACCAGTTCATCCATGCTGCGCAGTGGACGGGCGGCCGATTCCAGCAAGGCGTCCAGTCGCTGCATGCGTTCGTGCAAGACCTGTTGCGCCTCGGCCATGCCCTGGGCGAGGCCCGCGGCATAGCCCTCTTCGCGCGCTTGCTGCTCGATCGATTCCAGCTCGCGCACGGTCGGCTGCTGCACCGGCTCTGGCGTCGGCTCGACCGCCACCGGCTCGCCCACTTCGGGCGGGAGCCAGCGTTCAAAGGGCAGCAACTTGTCACGGTTCATCACGGCGTTCATGCGACCAGCTCGTCACCTGTGCCGGAGAGATTGATGGCACCCGAATCGGCCAGCTTGCGCGCGATGGCGAGCACTTCCTTCTGTGCCGAATCCACTTCGCTGAGGCGAACCGGACCGGATACTTCCAGGTCGTCGCGCAGCATGTCGGCCGCGCGCTTGGACATATTGGCGAAGATCTTTTCGCGCACGCCGGGCTCGGCGCCCTTGAGCGCAGTAACCAGGCGGGCGGTCGGCACTTCACGCAACAGGGTCTGCATGCTGCGGTCGTCGAGGTCACCGAGGTCTTCGAACACGAACATCAATTCTTCGATGCGGCCGCTCAGGCCCGAGTCGTGGGTACGGATGGCCGCCATCAACTCGTTTTCGCGGCTGGTTTCCATCGCGTTGAGAATATTGGCCGCGGCCTTGAGGCCACCGACGCTCGCGGATTTGAGCTTTTTGGTGTTGCCGCCGGCGAACTGGCGCTCCATGATTTCGTCCAGCTCGTTCAACGCATGCGGCTGCACGCCGTCGAGCGTGGCGATACGCATCACTGCGTCGCTGCGCACGCGCGGCGCCAGGTAACCGATCACTTCGGCCGCCTGATCCGGTTCCAGATGCGCCAGCACCAGCGCGATGATCTGCGGATGTTCCTGGCCGATCATCTCGGCGATGGCGCGGCTCTCCATCCACTTGAGCGACTCCAGGCCCTTGCTGGAGCGACCAAGCAGGATGCGATCGATCAGGCCGCCCGCCTTGTTCTCGCCCAGTGCATTGACCAGGATCTTGCGGATGTATTCCTCGGTGCCGACGCCCAGCGAGGTGTGCCGCCCCATGTCTTCATTGAGGCGTGCGAGCACCATTTCCACCTGCTCACGGGTGACATTGGTGAGGCTGGCCATGGCCGAACCCACCGCCTGCACGTCGCGTGCGCTCAGATGCCTGAGCACCTCGGCCGCGTCCTGTTCGCCCAGGGTGAGCAGCAGGATGGCGGCACGCTGCGCGCCGCCGATTGGCGTTTCTGCTTTCATGATGCGTTCTGCCCGCTGACTTGTTTCACCGTCGCCTGCCGCAGAGGAGCCAGCGACGACATGCGATGTCGACGCTGGCCATGCGGACGTCGTGCGAATTCGCGCTTAGCCGCCATCTTCGCCCACCCAGCTCTTGACCACCTGCGCCACCTGCTTGGGGTTTTCGCCGACCATGCGGCGGGCCAGGCCAATGCGTTGCTCGTACGCCAGTTGCGGCGGCACGCCGAGCTTGAGCACGTCGTCGCCCTCGTCCTTGTCGTCCACGCGCACCGAAATGGTCGGCGTGTCCATGGGCATGGCACCGGCCAGGGCAAGCTCGCGACTGGTGGACGGCGCGCGCGACAAGCCGCGCAGCAACGGCCGCAGCAGGCCGAACGCCACCAGCAGTGCCACCAGGATGCCGGCCGCCTGCTTGATCAGGTCGAGCATGCCCGGACGTTCCCAGAACGGCTGTGCCGGCGTGGCCACATCGTTGCTCGGGTCCTGATGGAAGGCCTGATTGATCACGCTGACGCTGTCGCCGCGCGCCTCGTTGTAGCCCACGGCGTTGCGCGCGAGGGTCGTGAGATGTTCCAGTTCCTGCGGGGTGAACGGCACGCTCTTGTTGCCGCCCTTGTCGCCGGGCACCAGTTTGTTGTCGACCACCACGGCCACGGTGAGACGCGCGAGGCGACCCGCCGGATCGCTGACGTGGCTGATGGTGCGATCGAGTTCGTAATTGCGTGTGGCGCTGCTGGAGTTTTGACTGGGGCCGTTGCTCTGCGCGGTCGCGGCCGTCTTGCCTGCCCCATTCTTGCCCGCGGCAGGCTTTGCTGCGGTCGGCTGCGCCACGGTATTTGGCGGCTGGTTGCTCAACGCGCCAGGAATCGAAGCGTCGTTCGCTTCGCCGGTGTGCTGTTCGCTATTGGTCTGCTCGCTGCGCAGCGCGGGATGTTCGTGGTCGAACGTCTCCGTCGCCTTCTCGGTCTCGCTGAAATCCAGATCCGCATAGACCTGCGCGCGCACTTTGCCCGGGCCCACCAGCGGCGTCAGCAGTTCTTCGATGCGCTGCGCATAGGTGTTCTCGATGCGCGTGGCCAGACGCAGACGCGTATCGCCGATGGCGCTGGCGCTGCCCGCATCGGTGGTGGTGAGCAGCTGGCCCGCCTGATCGACCACCGACACCTGCTTGGGATCGAGATTGGGGACACTCGACGCCACCAGGTGGACGATCGCCGCCACCTGGCTCGCATCGAGCTGGCGACCGGCATATAGCGTCACCAGCACCGAGGCGCTCGCTTCCTTGTTGTCGCGGATGAAGGCCGACGGCTTGGGCAGCGCCAGATGCACGCGCGCAGCGCGCACCGATTGCAGACCCGCGATGGTGCTGCCCAGATCGCTTTCCAGCATTTGCTGGTAACGCGTGCGCTCGGCCAGATCGCTCATGCCAAACGGCGAATCGGCACCGGGTGCGGCCGCAGTGGCGGAGCTGCCCTGCGGCAGGCCCTGCGCGGCGAGCTTGAGGCGAATGGCCGCCAGATCGGAAGCGGGCACCATGATGGAGTTGCCATCAGCGCCCAAGGTGTACGGCGTATTGGAGGCCTGCAGCGCCTGCGTGACGGCGGCGGCATCCTTTTGTTCCAGACCGGCGTAGAGCAGGCCGTAGTTGGGGCCGCGCGACCACAGCACCACGGCAACGCCAAGGGCAACGGCGCCGGCCACACCCACCAGCAGCAACAACTGTCGTGTTGCCGGGGTGCGCGCAAGCTGCTTGAGGTCCAGGCGAGAACCGGGGCTTTCGTCGGTGGTCGCGAGGGCGTTATCGGCCATGAAGACTGCTCTTGCTTGGGGGACGCAGAAACGTCGTCAATGGACCGGTCAGACCGGCATGTTCATGATGTTGTTGTAAGCGTCGACCAGCTTGTTTCTCACCTGGGTCAACGTGTTCAACGACAGATCGGCCTTGTTGATGGCGACCATGGTGCGACCGAGGTCGGCGCCGTCATCGCCGCGTTCGAAACTTGCCGCCTGCATGCCGGCGTCGGTCTGCGCATCGGCCACCGACGAAATCGATTTCTTGAGCAGGCTGGCAAAATCGGTCTGCCCTGGCGCTGCCGCGGTAAAGGACTGCTCCGCCGGCTTGGTCTGCAAGGAGAGCTGGCGCATCTGCGACAGCAGGTTGTTGACGTCGATCTGACTCATGACGGAATTCCAACGCGTAAAGAGTTATCGAGGGTGTTACTGCACGACGTGTGCCACGAAGCCGGAAGTGAGTGGCGCGCGGTGAGCAGTGAGAGAAAGCGTGACGCAGTTCCGCTTTCCGGAAGTGAGTGAAGCGGAGTGCGTGGCGTGAGCAGGGCAAAGCCTGCCCTCTTCCGCCTCTCACTCCTCCCGACTCACTCCCGCACTTAGGCCTGCAAACTCGGCTGCAGACCGTACTTGCGCAGCTTTTCCACCAGGGTCGTGCGCTGCATGCGCAGCAGTTTCGCCGCGTGGGCCACCACGCCGCCGGTAACGTCAAGCGCTTGACGGATCAGACCCACCTCGATGTCGGCAAGGTGATCCTTAAGATCCAGGCCACCCTCGGGCAGCATCACCAGCGAATCGCTGGCCACCACGGCCATCGGCTCGGGCAGCACGGTGGAGTGACCGGTCATCAGCGACAGCAACGCCGCGCCTCGCACTTCCTCCACGATCTGCTGGCCGCGATATTTTTCCGGCAGGTCGCTGACGCGCACTTCGCTGTGCGGATAGAGAATGGAAAGACGCTCGACCAGGTTGTAAAGCTCGCGCACGTTGCCCGGCCACGCATAGTTATGCAGCGCATGCATGGCGCCGGCGCTGAAGCGCACGCTACCCAGGCCACGACGCGACAGGCGCTGGTTGAATTCGCCCACCAGCTCCGAGAGGTCGTCCAGGTGCTCGCGCAGCGCGGGCATTTCCAGCGGGAACACGCTCAGGCGGTAGTAAAGGTCTTCGCGGAACTGGCCATCGGCGATGGCGGCTTCCAGGTTGCGATGCGTCGCGGCGATGATGCGCACGTCGCAACGCTGGGTGCGATTGCTGCCCACGCGCTCGAACACACGCTCCTGCAGCACGCGCAGAAGTTTCACCTGCATCGGCAAGCTCATGTCGCCGATTTCATCCAGGAACAGCGTGCCGCCCTCGGCCAGCTCGAAGCGACCCTTGCGGGTACTGATGGCGCCGGTGAATGCGCCCTTCTCGTGACCGAACAGCTCGCTTTCCAGCAATTCGGCGGGAATGGCGCCGCAGTTGATCGCCACGAACGGCTTGTCGCGACGCGAGGAACACTCGTGGATGCTGCGCGCGACCATTTCCTTGCCGGTACCCGATTCGCCCAGCACCAGGACGCTGGAATCGAACGGAGCTACCTGGCGAACTAATGCGTTGACACGGGCCATCGGACCGGAGCTGCCCACCAGCTTCAACTCCGGACGACGCGGCGTCTGCGCCTGCGGGCCACGAAGCGTCTGCGAGAGTTGGTCGTAGCGCAGCGGGAATTCGATGATGCCGACACGGCTGTTGTCGGCGGCGGCGTCATTGCCCAGGCGCGGCAGCCATTCGGAATCGGCGGCCATCAACACCATTGCCTGATTGGACGCCGTGCCCAGCCGCGCGAACTGACGTTCGGCTTCGGCTTCATCCCATACATTGCCCACATACACGGCGCGCCATGCGTGCGTCGCTTCGTCCACCATCTCGCACTCTTCGCCGCGCTGCGGGCGATAGCCGAGAAATTCCAGCGCCGAAACGACCGACTCCGCCCTGCGGTGATCGGACTCGATCACCAGTACGTCGAACTTGCCCATGTGATGTTCTCGTGCGTGCTGCTTCATTGGTGTCCCCCTGGATTGCACCTGCTCGCTGACGACAATCCGTCGCCGTCCGCGAGTAGGAATGAGCAAGAAGAAGGCCAGCCAATCACGTTTTTTCGACGCGGCGTGGGACTTCACGCCTGCCGGTGAGCGTCACCTGATGTAAACGTTGCCAGGAAACTACGCAGCGGTACGCCACAGACCACTGAAATCGCTAAAAAAAAATCCCGAGGCGCAATGCTCGGGATGGTGACCCTGTGCGACACCCTTTCGAGATGTGCGTCAAAGAACGTTCGTGTCGGGTTTCCGTAGCGTGATAGCGATCACATTACGATTGTGAACCGGGTTCGCAGTCTACGTCGCGGTCGCTCGACGCTCTGCCACTTTACGTCGGTGATGGCGGAACACGAGTCGCTCAATCGCGTCACATGTCGCCTCATCCATCGATTCAAAGGCAACAAAAATGTGATCTGCATCACGCTCTTGCACGACTTGCGCGGCAAGTTCCAGCGGCAAGGCCAGGCATCCGTCGAAGTGCAGACGCACCAAAGCATGCTCTTGCGCAGCCGGCCACAAGGACTTGGGCAATAACGCGCCAATCGCGTTGAAGCTGACACGCACACGGGGCGGCAGCTGCGCGTCGCGCTGAAGCAACTGGTCCAGCATGGCCATCAGCACGTTGAGCTTGCTGTCCAGGCGCTGCATGTCCTGGCCAAGCTGGCTCTCTTCGTCCAGTGCCTCGCTGCGGCGCTCGTTGAACACGGCCAAGGTGCCAAGCACGCTGAGATTGCGATCGCGCATGGCCATGCGCTGCAGCTCGCCCAGTGGCTCGGTCAAGGCCGCACAGCTCACGTGCAGGCCGTCGTCATAGGCCACCCGCTCGGAAAACTGCTGCCAGGATGCGTCTTGCATGATTCCCTCGTTGCGCTGGGCCGGTGAACGTCGCGGCCGTGCCCGATTATGCGCGCTTGCTGCCGGGTGGCGCCGGGCTTATTCGACGCCGGCGCGCAGATAGGCGCTGAGCGCGCGATGGCGATGCTGATGCTGGCCCAGATCCTCGCCCAGGCGATCGCGCTGCTGTCGAGCCAATTCGCGCACTTCTTCGGTATGCGCCAGCAAGGTCTTGAGCACGGGCAGCGACTGGGCTTCGGTCATGGGCAAGCGGGCGATCTGCTCGCTGCGCTCGGTCTCCAGCGTCGCCACGGCGTTCCAGTCGCCTTCACGGGCGGCTGCCAGCATGCGTTCGCTGAGCTCAAGCGCCACCGCGCGCGTCGCGTTGTCCATGTTCATGCCGCCGCGCTGGGCTGGCTGCCCTGTTTTGCCAGGAAATCATGGCGGATCTGGCGCCAGGCATCGCGCACCGGGGTGAGCAGATCCACTACTTCGTCGATCGCACGCTCGTCGTTATTGAGCTGCGCGTGCAGCAGGCGACGACTCACGTAGTCGTAAAGCGCATCGAGCCGGCCCGCCAGCGCCCCGCCCTGCGCATGATCGAGGCTGCCACGCAGTTCGGTGACGATCGCGTGTGCGCGGCTGAAGTGCATGCCCTTAGCCGGCACGTCGCCGCGACGGATCGCGCCGCGCGCCTGGTTGATACGGTCGATCACGCCATCGAACAGCATATTGGTCAGCTGGTGACGGTCGGCACCTTCCACGCTGCCGCGCGCGCTGGTTTCCTGATAGAGCGCACTGGCGTTGCGCATGTAGCCGTAGGTCATGGTCGATCCCCGGAGGTCAGTTCTTGGAGCTGGAGTTGGTCAGCTGCGCAAGCGCCGTGGTGAGATACGTGCTGGTGTTGTTGAGCGAGGACATCAGCGTATCGAGCGCGGTGTACTGCTGCTGCAACTGCGTCTGGTACGTGGCCATGCGGTTGTCCAGCGAGGTCTGCTGCTGGCCCAGCTGCGTCAACGTATTGTTGAGGCTGTCCATCCGCGTGCCGATGATGCCGCCACTCTGCGTGTACGAATTGATCGCCGTGTTGAGCGTGGTGCCATAGCCGTTGGAACCGGTGAACAAGTCCTTCACTGCCGAGGGATTGCTCTGGAAGGCCGCGGCAAGCTTGTCTTTATCCAGGCTCATGGTGCCGTCGGCATTGCGCGTGATGCCGACATTGGCCAGCGTGCCGATGCCGTTGCCCTTGACCGAATTGCTCAACACGGAGGCGATCTGGCGCTGCACCGAGGTGAGCGTGTTGTCGCCCAGCAGCACGCCGGGAGGATTGGCGCCGGTGGTGTCGAAGCTCGACAGCGACGTTACGGTGGACGCATAGCTGTTGTACGCGTCCACCAAGCCCTGGATCGCGTTGGTGGCGGCGGTATTGTCCTGCGCCACGGTCAGCGTGTTGGTGCCGGTGCCGGTGAGGTTGAGCGTCACACCGTCCATCATGCCGCTGACGGAATTGGTGGGACTGGTGACGGCGATGCCGTCCAGCGTGAGCTTGGCGTCCTGCGCCTCGTTACCGCCCGGTGTGTTGAGCGTATTTGCGAGACTGGTGAGGCCGCTGCTGCTGGTGGCGTTGGCGCTGACGGTGAAGCCGTTGGCCACGCCCGTCTTGGTCGAGCTCAGCATCAGCTGCTGGCCATTCGTGCCGTTGACGATGGTGGCCGTCACACCCGGATTGGACGAGGAATTATTGATCGCCGTGGCGATGCTCGACAGCGAATCGGTGGCCGACACGGCCAGGTTCATGGTGGTCGAACCGACCGTGATGTTCAACGTGCCTGCGCCGACTGCCGTACCCGAAGTCACCGGGCTGCTGGCACGCTTCTGCGCCGTGGCCAGCTGGCTTACGGCGATGGTGTAGGTGCCCGGATGCGCGCTCGACATCGTCGTCGCGGTGCCGATGCTGCTACTGCTGCCCTGCGCGGTCAGCGTCGCGTTGTAGCTGCTGAACGTGCTGGCGGCGCTGAGCGTCGCCAGCGCGGTCTGGATGCCGCCCAGCGCCGAATTCAACGACGACAGGCCGCCCAGCAGGCTGTTCGTCTGGTTGGTGCGCGTGGTGATCTGCTGTTGCGATGCGGCCTTGCGTGCATTCACCAGCGCCGTGACGATCGAATCGACGTTCAGGCCCGAGCCGATGCCTGCGGCGCTGAGCGTGCCGCTGCCGGCGGACGATGAACCGCTCGACGAGGATGAACTGCCGGAGCCGCTGGTGGCCGACGTGAGCGAATTGAGCAACGCGCTGAGGCTGCTACCGCTGGTGCTGCTAGTCGTGGTCATCGCACTACCTTGTCCGTTTCCCGAAGTGATTCCGCCGTGGCGGAAGTTTTCGAGCCCCCGGCAAAATCTTCACGCATGAAGACTTTGCCGGAAGCTCCCGAAACACCGGGCGGGCTGCGAGGGGCAACCCGCCTGGTGGTAGATCCGGCCGCGGTGGATGCGACTCGGGAGGAGTCGCATCCGGGCCTGCGTCCGTTACTGCAACAGCTTGAGAACCTGCTGCGGGTTGGAGTTGGCCTGGGCCAGCACCGAGATACCCGCCTGCTGAAGCACCTGCGCCTTGCTGAGGTTGGCCGTCTCGGCCGCGAAATCCGCGTCCTGGATGGTCGACTGCGAAGCCTGCAGGTTGGTGGTCTGAGCGGCCACCGTGGAGATGGTCGACTGGAAGCGGTTCTGCACCGCACCCAGCTGGGCAGCGAAATCGCTGACCGTCTTCAGGGCGACGTCGACGCGGGAGATCAGGTCGTTGGCCGAATCCACCGTGCCCACGCTACCCGTGGCGAGCGAGCCACCGGTCGCGGCCGAGGTGCCCTGGGTGTAGGTCGCACCGGCGTTCACGTCCGTAGCGGACGCGCCGACGATCTGACCCTTGGTGTCGCCAACCGTCAGCGCACCGGCGGAGTAGAAGTTGATGCCGTTGCCGGCACCGTTCACTGCCGCGCTGACGCCCGTGATACCGGCGGCATTGATGGCGTCGGACACGTCCTGCAGGCTCTTGGCGCTGCTCAGGTCGATGGCCGTGCCATTGATGGTCAGGCCTTCCTTCGACAGATCGCCCGTGGCGGCCACGACGCCCGTGGAGGCACCGGTGCCGGCAGCGGCGGTCGAGGCCGGCAGGCCGAGCGTGGTGGCAGCTGCGCCGGTGAAGGTCAGGGCAGCGGCGCCGCCGTTGTTGATCTTCAGTTCGCCCGTCGTGCTGTCAACCGACGCCACCGAGCTGCCCGCAGCCGTGTTGATGGCGGCAGCCAGGTCACCGGCGCTGTGGTAGGTGCCAGCAGCAACGGCAACGTTGGTGGTGCCGCCGTCGACGGAGACGTTCAGCGCGCCAGCGGCGAGCGTATAGCCCTTGAACGCATTGCTGATGTCGCCCGAGGCCACTTCGGCAACCTGGCCCATGGCGCTCGACTTCACGCTGGTGCCCAGGCTCACCGAGATGGTCTGGCCGACGTCGGCGCCGATCTGGAAGCTCTTCGTCTTCATCGAGCCGTCCAGCACGTTCGAACCGTTGAACGTGGTCTGGTTGGCGATACGGGTGATTTCAGCCAGGCGCTGCTGCACTTCCTGGTCGATCGAGGCGCGGTCCGAATCGGTGTAGGTACCGTTGGCCGACTGCACCGCGAGGTCGCGGATCGCCTGCAGGTTGGCGGTGACCTGGTCCAGGGCGGAACCTGCGGTCTGCGCCAGGTTGATGGCGTCCGACGCGTTGGCGCTGGCCTGGCCGAGGCCGCCGATCTGCGTGGTGTAGCGCTGCGAGATGGCGAAGCCGGCGGCGTTGTCGGCGGCGCTGTTGATCTTCAGACCCGACGACAGACGCTGCGTGGCGGTGGACAGCGCGCTCTGCGACTTGGTCAGGTTGTTCTGCGCGTTCAGCGACGAGATATTGGTATTGATAACGAGAGACATGGATTTCTCCTACGTAACCGGTGACCGGTTGAATTGGCTGTATGCGTGCCGGCGATCAGGTTCCGCGTGGGATGCCATCCGCCTCAGTGAACTTTTCGGCCCGTCCTGCGATTACTTGAGCCGTGTTCGATGCCAATTCGTGATGGAGCGCACTGGATCGGGCCTTGCCCGCCTTTCTGCCGTCCCATCAACCATTCAACGTTGCGTAGCCCTCCTCTCGTTCTTGCGATGTTTGCCTTGCGCGCAGCTTGCTGCGATTACTTCAGATAGTTGAACAGGCTCATCGACTTCACCTGCGCAAACATCTGCTGCGATGCCTGCAACGCCGTCTGCTGCAGCGACAGATTGCTGATGGCGGTATACGCATCGGCGCCCTGCACATCCGACAGTGCGCTCTTGTAGGTGACGCTGAGATCCTGATAGGCGCCCTGCTGCTGTTGCAGCGTGTCCAGGCGTCCACCGATGGACACCTGCACCGAGCTGATCGCCGACTGCGTCTGGTCGATCGACTCGATCTGGCGACTCATCACATTGGTGAGCTGCGTATCGGTGGTGCTGCCGCTCTGCAGCGCATTGATCATGTTGGTGAGCGTGCTGAAGATGTCCTGCTGGCCACCGGATGTCACCGACACCGTGTCGCCAGCGGCAGGCGTGCCGCTCATCGCCATGGTCATGCCGTTGAAGCTGATCGAGCCGCCATCGGTATACGTGCCAGTGACCGGGTTGCCGCTGCTGTCGAGCACGGCGTTGCCGTTGGCATCGGTCGCCGACCACGTGCCGCCGGTGCCGAAGGTGATGGTGTAGCCGCCGCCGCTGCTGGACGTGGCGCTATTCCACGCATTGAGATCAGTAACGCTGTTGCTGCCCACCACCAGGGTGCCGGTGTTGGCGCTGCCTGCACTGGCTTCGAACGYGCCATTACCCATGGGAATAGTCATGAACAGGCCCGAGCCCGGATCGCTGCTGGCGACCTGCAGGCCTGCGCCCACTGCCGAGCGTTGCTGTGCATCGTTGCCGCCGTAAGTCACCACGCCATTGGCATCCGACTGGAACGGCGTCTTGGTGGTGCTGGTGCCGGCAAACAGCGCGTTGCCGTTGCTGTCGGTGGTGTTGGCCAGTTGAAGGAGCTGGTCGCGCATCTGGCTGAGCTGGCTGGCGATGCTGTTGCGGTCGCTCGCTGACAAGGTGCCGTTGACCGCCTGCAAGGCCAGCGTGCGTGCATTGTCGAGCACGCTGTTGACTGAGCTGAGCGTGCTCGCCTCGGTGTTCAGTCGGGTGTTCGCCGTATCGATGGAGTTCGAATACTGCTCGTTCGCCGCGATCACATGATTGAGGCTCACCACCTGACCGGCACCGGCCGGATCGTCGGAGGCCAGGTTGATGCGATTGCCGGTGCTGACTTCGTTCTGCGTCGCCGCCAGCGCGCTCTGCTGGCTGAGCATGGTGCTGAGCGACTGCTGATACATCCAGCTCGTTGAAAGGCGCATGGACGGTTATCCCTGGATCGCGGTGAGCAAGCTGCTGAAGATGGTTTGCGCGGTGGAAATCACCTGCGCGGAGGCCTGGTAGGCCTGCTGGTACTTGACCATGTTGGACGCCTCTTCATCGAGGTTCACGCCCGAGACGCTTTGCTGCGCGGACATGGCCTGGTTGAACAGGCTGGTCTGCGTGGTGAGGTTGCTTCCTGCCTGGCTGCCCACCGTGCCGATGTTGGTGGTCAGCGTGCCGTACGCATCGATCACCGACTGCGTGCCGCCGGCCAGCACACCCTTGTCCGCCAGGCCGGCCAGCGCAAGCGCATTGCTGGTGTCGTTGAGGCCGTTGGTGTTGGCGCCGATGCTGAAGCTGTCGCTGGCTGCCGGTGTGCCCGACGGCGTCACGCTCCAGCCGTTGGCGCTGATGGTCTGCCCCGGCGCATAGCTGCCGCTGGCAAGCACGTTGCCCGAGCCGTCGGTCACCTGATAGCTGCCGGACGTCGGAAAACTGACAGTGGCGCCGCTGAGCAGGGCAGCATTGGTGGGATCGGTCACCGTCACCGAGCCGATCGCGCCGTTGCCGGTATTGGCCTTGGCCGCCGTCGCATTCAACGCGGCTGCGGCAGCAATGCCGTTGGGATCAGTCATGGTGAGCGCGAGGCCGGTGGATGCCTGGCGCGTCGGCTGCAGCTGGAACGTGTCGCCCGCCTGCGCCGTACCGGACAGCGTCAGCGTCATGCCGTCGGCGGAATACGTGCCATCCGGGTTGGCCGTCATCGGCACGCTCTGGCCGGCGGTGGTCGCCATGCTCCAGTTGCTGCCGTCGTAGCTCAGCACATAGTCCGAACCGGTGAGCTGCGACACGTCGCTGATGCTCGCCGACACGCTGGCCGTGCCCTTGTTGAGATTGCTGGGCAGCACGGCCGGCGACGGTACGCTGAACATCGGCCCGCCCTGCTTGCCGTATTGATCCAGGCCCTTGGACTGCTGCGTGTTGACGCTGGTGGACAGCGCCACGGCCGCCTGGCCGAGCTGGTTCTGCACGCTGTCGAGCACGTTGCCGCGGTAATCGAGCAACGCACCCAGCGAGCCGCCGCTCAATTTGCTGCTGACCACGGTGCCGGTGTTGTCGAGCACTTCGGTGCGCGAGGCGTCGTACTGATTGTTGCCGGTCTTGAGCGCAAACGATTTGTCGCCGGTGACCAGCGCCGCGCCGCTCGAGGTATACACGCTGACCGTGCCGTCGCTCTGCGTATAGGCAGACACACCCAGATAACCCGACAGCGTCTGCACCAGGTTGTCGCGCTGGTCGAGCAGGTCGTTGGGAACATTGTTGCCCGCCGCATGGATCTGCGCGTTCACGCTGGCGATATTGGCCGAGACGTTGTTGATGCTGTCGACCGTGGTCGAAATCTGCGCATTCACCTGGCTCTGCTGCGCCGCGAGCTGCTGGCCCAGCGTATTGAACACCGTGACGGCCTGGCCGGCGCTGCCCAGCAGCGACTGACGGCTCGAGGCCACGCCTGGCGTATTGGCGACCGTGCTGAACGCGCCATAGAAGTTATCCAGCGCAGTCTGCAAGTTGCCGCTGGCCGAGAGCGAACTGTTGAGCGTGGTGGCCAGGCTGTTGTACGTGGTGGCGCGCTGCAGGCTGGAATTGGACGTCCACAACGCGGTGGTGAGGAAGTCGCTGTAAGCGCGCTGCACCGCCTGCACATTGACGCCGCTGCCGATGGTGTAGTTGCCGCCGGCCTGCGAGATGGCCTCGGTCTGCAGCACCGTCTGACGGCTATAGCCCGCCGTGTTGACGTTGCTGATGTTGTTGCCCACGGTGGTCAACGCCACCTGTGCGGCGTTCAGCCCTGAGGTACCAATGCTGAGAAGGTTAGACATATGTCATTCCGGGGCAATCACTGGGAGGGGTTCGGCGCGACGCCGACTTTCTTGAGGGCGGCTTGCCCGATGGCGTCGAGTGCGTCACGCATCTGGGGACTATTGGCGATGGCCACGATTTTTTGCGCATAGGACGGATCGGTCGCATAACCACCGCTGGCGAGTCCGCGGGCGAAGCCCACCACGTCTTCGCCATGGTTGAGCGCCTTGGCATAACGCGGGTTGTCGGCAATCAGTTGGGCGTAGTCGTCGAACGACTGGCCCGGGTTGTCGTAGGAGCGGAACTGCGCGCGGCGATGCACTGCCACGCCATCTTCGAATTCCAGCGTGGGCACGCTTACCTTTTCGCCGCCCCAGCTCTGCCCGGCCTTCATGCCGAACAGGTTGTTGCTGGTATTGCCGTTGGAATGCGCCGGCATGTGCTGGCCCCACTGCGTTTCCAGCGCGGCCTGCGCCAACACCGCGCGTACCGATACACCGAGTTTCTCCGCAGCCTTTTGCGCATAAGGCGCCAGCTGGCGCACGAAATCTTCCGCGTCGGCCGGCATCAGCTTGAGCACCTTCTCGCCGACCTGCCGCGCCGAACCTGCGATGTCGCTGAGGCGCTTCTGCCAGCTGTCGTCCAGGCCTGCCGCACCGGCCGTCTTGCTGCCACTGGCGTCGCCGGTCGCGCCATCCGACTTGCCGCCGAGTGCGCCGCCCAACTGGCGCACCAGCATCTGCGCGATGCCGATGCCATTGCCGCCCTGCGACAGCTGCACCGACAACTGCTGGTCGAACATGTCGCGCCACTGGTTGCCGGCATCGCTGTCGAACAAGCCGTCGCCGCTGCTCGCGTCGCGCATCGACTTGAGCATCATCTGGGTGAAGATCGACTCGAACTGCTTGGCCACCGCCGGCAGCGCCGCCTTGGCGTCGCTCTGCGCGCTCTGGCGCAACGCGGCGAACCCGGACAGATCGGTCCAGGTATTCAGACTGCTGGCAGCGTCGCCCGAGATCGCCATCAGATCACCACCAGCTCCGCATGCAGCGCACCCGCCTGCTTGAGCGCCTGCAGGATGGAGATCAGATCGCTGGGCGAGGCGCCCACCTGATTTACCGCACGCACGATGGTGTCGAGATTCGTACCCGGGCCGAACTTGAACATGTGGCCGCCGTCTTCGCTGACCTGCACGTCGCTTTGCGGCACCACCACCGTCTGCCCACCCTTGCTGAAGGGCGCCGGCTGCGATACCTGCGGATTCTCGGAAATCGTCACCTGGATCGAGCCGTGCGCCACGGCGGCAGGCGTCACGCGCACTTCCTGTCCGATCACCACGGTGCCGGTGCGCGAGTTGACCACCACGCGCGCGGGCGCATCGCCCGGCGTCACTTCGATGCCCTGGATCGCGCCCAGCCATGCCACGCGCTGGGCCGGATCGAGCGGACCACGCACGCTCACCGAGCCACCATCGAGCGCACTCGCGGTGCCGGCGCCGTAGGTGCGATTGACTGCTTCTGCCACGCGCGTCGCCGTGGTGAAGTCGGCCGTGTTGAGATTGAGCACGAGGTCGCCGCCGTTGGAAAACGCGGAAGCCACCGCACGCTCCACCGTCGCGCCATTGGGCACGCGACCGCTGGCGGAAATATTCACCTGCACGCTGGAGCCGCTCTTGCCCTGCGCGCTGATGCCACCCACCACCACACTGCCCTGCGCCATCGCATACACATTGCCGTCGGCACCGCGCAGCGGCGTCATCAACAATTCGCCGCCGCGAATGCTCTTGGCATTGCCGATCGACGCCACCGTGACATCGATCGCCTGCCCCGGCTTGGCGAACGGCGGCAGCTGTGCGGTGACCGTGACGGCTGCTGCGTTCTTCAGCTGCGGACGCACATTGGCCGGCACCGTGATGCCGAACTGCACCAGCATGTTTTCCAGACTCTGCGTGGTGAACGGCGCCTGCGTGGTCTGGTCGCCACTGCCATCCAGGCCTACCACCAGGCCATAACCGATCAACTGATTGCTGCGCACGCCGGCGACCTGGGTGAGGTCGCGGATCTTGTCCGCATGTAGCGGTTGGTTCACCGAGAGGCACGCGCACAGCACGATGGCCGTACTGCTTAGCGCCGATGCAACGCGTTCGCGGAGACGAACGAGCGAGACGCGCGGGAGCAAGCGACGGATGTTCATCAGTACGGCATCCATTTTGAGCTGAAGAAGCGCGACAACCAGCCCTGCGTATTCGCATCAGCCAGTGAACCCTTGCCGGTATAGGCAATCTGCGCTGCCGCCACGCGCGTCGACGGCACGCTGTTGTCCTGCAGGATGTCCTGCGGACGCACGATGCCGGAGATGCGGATCAGCTCCTGTCCCTGGTTGATGGTGAGCATCTTCTCGCCGCGCACCAGCAGGTTGCCGTTGGATAGGCGCTGCGCGACGGTCACCGTGATCGAGCCGGTCAGCTGGTTGCTCTGGCTGCTGTCGCCGCTGCCGTCGAAGCTGCGGTCGCCATTGGTGGTGGTATTGGCCACCTTGCCGCCGATGCTCAGGCCCTGACCGAGAATGGTCGGCGCATCGATGCTGGCGGTGTCCTTCTTGCTGGTGCTGGTGCTGGCCTTCTTCGACGCCTGCGTGCTCTCCACCAGCGAGATGGTAAGGATGTCGCCCACGCGATGCGCGCGCGCATCGTTGAACAACTCCATGCCTTGCTCGGCGTGGTAGATCGAGCCATCGGTCGGCGGCGCCGCGGTCTGTTCCGCCGGCATGGTGGCCGCCCACTGGTGATCGTCGCGCGGCTGCGGCATGACGCAGCCCACGAGGCCGACGATGGCCACCACGACACTGATCCGATTGAGGAAGCGCAAGGACAGCATGACGGTTCTCACATCTTGTCGGTCAGGTCTTGCAGCATCTGGTCGGTGCTGCTGATCGCCTTGGAATTCATTTCGTAGGTGCGCTGGGTTTCAATCATGTTGACCATCTCGGCCACCACGTTGACGTTGGACGATTCCAGCGAACCCTGCAGCAGCGAGCCCATGCCGTTGAGCGCAGGCTGGCCCGTCTGCGGCGCGCCGCTCGAGGCGGTCTCCACATAAAGGTTCTGGCCCAGCGGCTGCAGGCCGGCGGGATTGATGAAGTCGGCCAGTTGCAGCGTGCCCAGCGTCTGCGGCGTCGCGGACGACGTTGTAGTGGCCGAGACCGTGCCGTCCGTGCCGATGGTGATGTTCTGCACGCCCGGCGGCATGGTGATGGCCGGCTCGAGCGGATAGCCGTCCGCGGTCACCAGCTGGCCATTGGGATCGGTATGCAGCGCGCCGTCGCGCGTATACGCCACGCTGCCATCGGGCATGCTCACCTGCAGGAAGCCGCGACCCTGGATGGCCACATCCATCGAGCCGCCGGTCTGGGTCAGGTTGCCTTCGGTGAACAGCTTTTCGTTGCCCACCACTTTCACGCCGGTGCCCAGCATCAGGCCCGACGGGTTGAGCGTCTGCTCGGTGGTCTGCGATCCGGGTTGGCCCTTGTTCTGGTACATCAGGTCCTGGAACGCCGCACGCGAACTCTTGAACGCGGTGGTGTTGGCGTTGGCCAGGTTGTTGGAGATCACGTCCATGCGCGTCTGCTGCGCGTCCAGGCCGGTCTTGGCAATCCACAGGGAAGAAAACATCGGTTACTCCGTGTAAGTCAGGCTTAGTTGGACTGCAGCAGCTTGAGGCTGGAATCGGCGTTGTCCTCGGAGGTCTTGATGGACTTCACCTGCATGTCGTACTGGCGCGAAAGCGCGATCATCTTCACCAGCTCCGCCGATGCATTGACGTTGCTGCCTTCGAGCTCGCCCGAGGCGATGGTGATGTTTTCATCGGCGGCGGCCGTGCTGCCATCGCTCATATGCATCAGGCCGTCGCCAGCCTGCGTCATCTGCGCGACATCGGGATTGACCAGCTTGATGCGGTCGATCTGCGATACCGAGTTCGGGCCCTGCCCCTGCGGCACGGTTGAAATCGTGCCGTCGGAACCGACGCTGATATCCGTCGACGGCGGAATGGTGATGGGCCCGGAACTGCCCATCACCGGGTTGCCGCGCGAATCGGTCAGCCCACCATCGGCGGTGAGCTGAAGATCGCCCGCACGCGTATAGCCTTCCGAACCGTCCG
Organism: Dyella sp. 01N36; assembly: GCF_056399745.1. Classification (NCBI taxonomy): domain Bacteria; kingdom Pseudomonadati; phylum Pseudomonadota; class Gammaproteobacteria; order Lysobacterales; family Rhodanobacteraceae; genus Dyella; species Dyella sp. 01N36. The sequence goes on along the minus strand of NZ_JBFTRY010000004.1, from coordinate 9,835 downwards.
GCGCCTGCACCGCAATGAAACCGGGACCGCGCACCGAAATATCCAGCGAACGCCCGGTGTTGACCGGCGAACCCTGCGCGCTGCTCTGGCCAATGCCATGGGTCACCGCATTGATACGCGCTGGCGTGCCATCGCCAAGCACCGGCACGCTCTGGAACGCGGACATCTGGCTCTTGAAGCCGACCGTGGACGCATTGGCCAGGTTGTGGCTCACCGCGTCCTGGGCGCGCATGATCTGCGTCGCCCCGGTCATCGCTACGTAGACGGAACGGTCCATGGCTTATCAGCGCGAGACGGCGTTGAACAGGGACGACGCCAGCGTGTTGTCGGTCGACAGCACCTGCGCATTGGCCTGGTAGTTGCGCTGGGCCTGGATCATGTCGACCAGCTGTGCGGTGGTATCGGCCGTGTTGGAGCTTTCCAGCTCGCCGGACTCGATGGTGCCGAACTCGCCCGAGTTCGCCGTACCCATCGTGGCCGGGCCCGAATCGGTGCTCGCCACCCAGGTGGTATTGCCCAGCTGGCGCAGGCCCTGCACGTTGGCGAAGTTGGCGATGGCCACCTGGCCGATCTGCGTGCTCTGGTTGTTCGAATAGGTCGCCGTGACCACACCCTTTTCGTCGATGTCCAGACCCGACAAGGTGCCTGCTTCGAAGCCGTTCTGGATGATCGGGGCGGCCGAGTAGTCCGTACCGAACTGAGTGATATTCGTCACGTTGAGCGACAGCGTCAGCGGCGAAGAACCGTTGCCGAGATTGACCGGGTTGAAGGCCAACGTGCCGGTGGTCGGCGTGGTGAGCTTGCCGGTGCTGTCGAACGTCATCGGCTGCGTGCCGGCGCTCTGGCCGTCCACATAAAGATTGGCGTTCCAGGTATTGGTGCCGGTCTTCACGTAGTAGATCGTGGCCTGGTGCGAGCCACCCTGCGAGTCGTACACGGTGACCGGCGCGGCGTTGTTGTAGCTGGTCGAATCGGTGGTGCTGAACGGATTGGTCGGCACGGTGGCGCTGGCCGGCAGGTTCGACGACAAGGTGATCGACGAGGTCGCCGTGGCGCTGCTCTGCGCGGTCTGCCAGCTGAAGTCGGACAGCGTGCTCATGTCGAAGCCGCCATTGCCGTTGGGCGGGTAGATCTGCAGGCGCGAACCATCCGGCGAGGTGATGAAGCCGTTGGAGTTCTTGATGAAATCGCCGGCGCGCGTGTACTGCACGCCGCTGCCGTTGTTCACCGCGAAAAAGCCGTTGCCATTGATGGCCAGGTCCAGGCTGTTGCCGGTGGTCTGCAGGTCGCCCTGATTGAACTGCTGCGCCACGTCCTGCAGCGTGACGCCGCTGCCCACCGCGGTGGAATTGAGGTTGAGGCCGGTCACCGCGAAGATGTCCGCGAACTCCGCACGCGAACCCTTGAAGCCGGTGGTGTTGGCGTTGGCGATGTTGTTGGCGATGACGTTGAGATCGGACTGGGCAGCGTTGATGCCGCTGAGCGCCGTGTTGAGTGCCATGTTCTATTCCTCGTGTGAGTGGACGCGTGTAGCGTCAGAGAATCTGTGCCACCTGGCTAAGCGGCACGCCGCCCACGCCCGATACCTGCAAGTACGTGCCCAGCGTGCTGCCGCCATAACCCACGCCCGTCACCGTGCCGGAGACATAGGTGTCCAACGAGGTGCTGGCGCTGCCCGAGCCACTGCTCGCCTGCAGCGTGTAAGTGCCCTTGGCCACCGTATTGCCGTTATCGTCCTTGCCGTCCCAGCTGAACTGCGCCAGGCCCGCGCTTTGTGCGCCGAGTGCAATCGTGCGCACCACGTTGCCGCTGCCATCGAGCACCTGCACCGTAGGGCTGCTCGCGGCGGTCACATTGATGGCGCCCTTTATCGCGTCAGTACCGTCAAACGTGGCCGAGCCGGCCGGCACCAGCACATCGCGATTCACCAGGTTCGCCGAACTCAGCACCTGCGAGGTCTGCATGTTCGACGTGACATTGCTGCTCATCGTCTGGAGGTCGGTATCGAGCTGCTGCGTGGCCGACAACTGGCTGAACTGCGCCATCTGCGAAACGAACTGCGAGTTGTCGACCGGGTTGGTCGGGTCCTGCGCCTGCAGCTGGGCCGTCATCAACTTGAGGAAATCAGCCTGCGTCATCGTGCTCGACAGCGCCGAATTCACGTTCGACGAGCTGCTCGAGCTGGAACTGCTCGAGTTGTTCGTATTGGTATTGCTGGTGCTGCTTGGAATCGTGGACATGGGGTTTCCTGCCGGCTTACTTGCCGAGGTCGAGTGTCTTGAGCATCAGCTGCTTGGTGGTATTCATCGCCTCGACGTTGTTCTGGTACGAGCGCGACGCCGTGATCATGTTCACCAGCTCATCGATGGGGTTGACGTTGCTGCCATAGACGTAACCCGTGTCATCTGCCATCGGATTGCCCGGCTCGTAACGCGCCTGCACGTCAGCCTGGCTTTCGGTCACGCCCTTCACCTGCACGCCCACCGAGCTGTCCGCATCGGCGCTCTTGGCCCCGCCCATCGCGCGCTGCACCGCCGAGAACAGCGGCTCCTTCGCGCGATACGCGCCTTCGGGCGTGCTCGACACGCTGTCGGCATTGGCAAGGTTGGACGCCACCGTGTTCAGCCGCAGCGACTGCGCCGCCATGCCCGAACCGGAGACATCAAAGATCTTGAACAAGGACATCAGCTCTGGCCTCCGGTGATGGCCGTGCGCAGCATGTGGATCTGCGCCGTGATAAAGGACAGGCTGGCCTGGTAGTGCACGCCGTTAGCGGCGAAATTCGCCTGCTCCACCTGCGTGTCCACCGTATTGCCGTCCATCGAGGGCTGCGTGGGCGTGCGATACGCAAGTTGTTGCGCCGACTGCGCCTGCGGATTGATCTGCCCCGGCTGGGTAATCGTCATGGCTAGCGTATTGCTGTTGCCACTCGCATTGGCCATGGCCTTCTTGAAGTCGACATCGCGCGCGAGGTATCCCGGCGTGTCCGCATTGGCCAGATTGCTCGCCAACACTTCACTGCGCCGCTGCCACGTATCAAGCGCCTGCGTGTGCAATCCGAACAGGTTGTCGTTGATCGAACTCATCACTCACTCCTGCGGCGGAGGCCGCGGGACGGTTTGAGCAATTTGCGTGCCACGGTTCACAACGCGGCTGGCAGGCCGCGCCGTTGCTGGGTTTACGCGGATTTTGCGCAAGGCCTTGGAGTGGGTTTTCGGGTGGGAGTCGGAATTTCGACGCGGGCGGTAGCGGCTTCCTGACGCATGGACTGAAGGAGTGTCCACGCCATGCTCTCAAGCGTCTCAACCCTCAGCCATCGCCACACCTGGCGCTTGCCTGTGGGAGCGCACCCTGTGCGCGACCGCCACGCTGGGTGTACCGCTGCGTAGGTTTGTCGCGCACAGGGTGCGCTCCCACAAATGGCAGACCGTCATCATTGGTCCGCCACCCACGAATCTGCGCACCCCTTGTAGGAACGCACCTTGTGCGCGACCGCAGAGTTGCGGCGTACCGCGCCGTGGGGCTGTCGCGCACAGGGTGCGCTCCCACAAGAGAAGCACACCGGGCAACGACTGGCCGTGCGCTCTTGATGCGGCTCTTGATGCGGCTCTTGACCCGGGGTCCCCGTATGACGCGGCGGGCGGGTGGAGGAAAGCCCGAAGGGTGGCCGCATGGATGCGGCCAGTTTTTCGACAGGACAGGGATGTCCTGTCGAAAAACCCCGCAACCCGCACGCGCACCTGGAGGGCCAAAGGCCCGGAAGGCGCGTCATCCGGGGGGCCCTTCTCTTTGGTTACTTTCTCTTGGGCAAGCAAGAGAAAGTAACTCGGCTGCCGGCAGGCAGACGAAACGCCCGCCGCGTAGGCGGCACGCTGGCGATAGGGCAACAACCGGAGACTTTCGCTACCGGATGACCAGCCATTCGGCTGTTGAAGAGCGCTTCCGGCCTACGCCGGGATGACGAGCAAAAGAAGACTGCAGCACCGCCACACGGTGAGGCTAGATTGGCCCCTCACCCCAACCCTCTCCCCGAAGGGGAGAGGGAGCAAGTCGCGACGATCACGGCCTCAGCAACATCGCCCCCAAAAATCAAAACCCTTCAAACCTCTCCGGCATCAACTCCAACACCGTCTGCGCCAACAAATCCGGCTGAAACTTCGCCACAAAGCGATCCGCATTCACCTCGCGCACCATCGCCTCATTGAATATCCCGCTGATCGAACTGTGCAACACCACCTTCAGCGACCGCAGCGACGCCGTTTCGCGAATCGCCCGCGTCAACGCGTAACCATCCATCCGCGGCATCTCGATATCCGACACCACCAGGGTCACGCTTTCCTCGCCCTGCGTTTCCGCCAGCGCCTCCAGCCGCTCCAGCGCCTCGCGGCCATCCTGGGCGACCACGCATTCCACGTCCATCTGGCGGAACAGGTTCACCAGCTGGTTGCGCGCCACCAGCGAATCGTCCACCACCATCACCCGCCGCGGCTGCAGATCATGTACGCGCGCGATGCGCTGCATCGGCGCGGACAATTCGGTGGTGTTGGCATTGAGCGTGGCCAGCACATGCTCCACGTCGACCACGGCGACCAAGGAGCCGTCCACGCGAGTCACGGCATTGACGCGACTGCCAAAGCCCAGCGCTGCCGACGGCGCAGCCAGCGATTCGCCATCGCAATGCACCAGCCGTTGCGGCTCGGCGACCAGGAAGCCCTGCACGCTGCGGCTGAACTCGGTGACCATCAGGTGTGACGAGCTCACGTCGCGCAAAGACGCGTAGCCCAGCGCCACCGCCAGATCGATGACGGGTATCGTCGTGCCGCGGTAGTCGCAACTGCCGGCAATCAGCGGATGCGCATCGGGCATGCGCTCCATCGGAGGACGGCGCATCACCTCCCTCACCTTGAATACATTGATGCCGAACAGCTGCTCATCGCCCATCCGGAACAACAGCATGGCCACGCGGTTGTGACCCGCCAGCCGGGTCTGCTGCTCCACCTTGTCCATCCACGCGCTCATGCGGATTCCTCGCCGCGGCCCAGCCGCTTTATCTCCCGCGTATCGGCCGCCAGCGCATCGGCTTGAGCAGCAACATCGCCATGGCACGTCGCTTGCTTCTCAAGTTCCGACGTTCGCCGCCGATGCCGGAGGCGACCCTAAAGGAAGGAAAGATCCACCCATGAGTCTGATCTGGAGCCAGCACCTCGCCGAACTTGCCCGCGCTGCCGCGGCGGGTGATCGCGCCCAGGTCGCACAGCTGACGGCCCGCCATCCGCGCGCAGCGCAGGCATTGGCGCCGCTGCTGGCGGCCGTTCTCACTGCCAGGCCGCCCGTGGCCGTGGCCATGCAGACGATGGAGCAGCTGGGCCTGGTGCTGGGTGCATCGCAGCAGCTGGCGCGCGAGCAGGCGTCCATGCACCAGTCGGCGCAGGAGAGCCGCGACGACGTCGGCCGTTTGACGGACGGCAGTGCCGGAATCTCGACATCCCTCCAACAGATTGGCACCGGCCTGGACTATGCACGCCAGACCGGCGAGACCAGCGAGCGCAGCGTGAGCGAGCTCGACGGCCAGCTGCGCCTGCTGCGCACGGCGCTGTCGGCCATGAACCGCAACCAGAGCAAGCTCGCCGAACAAGTGGCGCAGATCCGCAAGCTCACCAGTGTGGTGCAGGAAATCGCCCACCAAACCAACCTGGTGGCATTGAATGCCGCCATCGAAGCCGCCCGCGCTGGCGAAGCTGGTCGCGGCTTTGCCGTCGTGGCCGACGAAGTGAAACAGCTGGCCGAGAAAACCAGCCTGGCCACCAACGAGATCGAAACGGTCACCGGCTCCATCGGTGATTTCTCGCTGCAGCTGGATGGCGATGTGCAGCAAGGCCTGCAGCGCCTCGACCGCGCGCAGGGCGGCCTCAGCCAGACCGAAACCTCGCTGCGCGACAGCGGCGAAGCGCTGCGCCAGATCGGCGAGCGCATCGGCAGCATGCAGAAGAACCAGGATGTCCACCACGCCCGCGCCGTCGCGGCGCAAGCCGCGCTGGGCGCGTGGCATCGTCGTTCGGCGGAAGCCACCCGCCAGTCCGAAGCATTGAGCCGCGGCGCCCTGCTCGGCCATCGCCTCGCGCTGGACTGGCTGGAGAGCGAAAGTGGCGAAGATCCGGCCAGCCTCAGCCTCACCGTGCGCGAAGCCGCCCAAGGCCTGCGCCAGGCGATGGAGTTGGCGCTGCAGGAGCCGGCCGCGCTCGATCGCCGCTGGTTCGACACCCAGGCCCTCAGCCGCACGCTCGACCGCCTCACTGCAGGCCGCTCCAGCAACGCCGCCGCTGGCGCACTCTCGGCCGCTGGCGCGCGCATGCGCGAGCAAGGCAGCACGTTTGCCACCCTGCTATGCGATGGCCAGCTCGATCAGGCGGGCCAGCTGATGCGACAGCTCGAAGGCGAGCGCGAAACGCTGCTGACCCAACTGAACGCACTGCTCGCCGATCTATGAAGCATCCTCTGGCCGCCCTGCTGCTCGGCGCCTTCGTGCTGCCCGTCCATGCGACGGAGCCGGCACAGGCGGCGCGTACGGCGGCCGAGCAATGGCTGCGTGGCCAGTACGAGACGCCCGGCAGCCGCGTCGTGGCGCAAGCCGCTGAACTTGATACGCACGCGCTGCAGCTCGCGCCCTGCCCGGCCTCGCTGACGGCGGGCCTGCAGGCAGGCGCTCGTCTGATGCCACGCATGAACGTGCTGGTAAGGTGCCCGGGCCCGGATGGCTGGACTCTGCACGTGCCCGTGCAATTGCAGGTGTTTCGCCAGGTGCTGGTGCTGACTCATCCGCTGCAGCGCGGTGACGGCGTTCGCGCCGACGACGTGCGCGGCGAGGAGCGCGACATCACGCGCCTGGGCTACGGCTATGTCAACGACATGGCAGAGCTGCAGGGGCGTACGCTCTCGCGCGCCCTGGGCGCCGGCTCGGTGGTCACGCCGGCGGCACTGGGCGGGCGCAGCGCGGTGAAGGCGGGCGACCAGGTGCAACTGGTGTCCCGGCTGGATGGGATCGAAGTCCGCGCCAGCGGCGTCGCGCTGGGTGGCGGGGACAGCGGTTCGCGCCTGAAGGTGCGCAACGGCAGCTCCGGCAAGGTGATCGACGCCATGGTGACGGCCCCGGGGGAAGTCCTGGCGCTACCCTGAATGCAGTGCATGAGCCATTAAAGTTTGCGGCCCCCCGGCCGATCCTGTAAGCAACAGGGCCAGATATCCAAGAGAACGGACCCATGAATACCACGATCTCCAACAACGGCTTGCCCAAGCTTCCCCAGCCCGCCACAGGCCAGGCCAGCGGCTCCACGCAGGGCGCGACCAGCACCACGGCCAGCGAGGCCACCGGCAGCAGCACGGGCGCAAACGACCGCGTCCAGCTGACCGACTCCGCGCGTGCCTTGCAGGAAGCATCCCGCACGAACAGCGGTGCCACCATGGACACGAAGAAAGTCGAGCACATCCGCCAGCAGCTGGCGAGCGGCACCTACAAGGTCGATGCAGGCAAGATCGCCGATCGCATGATGTCCCTCGAAAACCAGCTCAACGGCAAGTCATGAGCCCGTCACTGCAAGCCGAACTGGACCATGCGCTGACCGCCGCGGTGGACGAGATGCGGCTGGCAGTGGGCCAATTGATGGATGCGCTCACCACCGAGCGCACCGCCCTGGAAACGGCCGACGTCGATGCGCTCAACCAGGCCGGCGCCAGCAAGCACGAACTGATGGTGCGACTGGAACAGCTCGACAGCGAACGCGTGCAGCTCAGCCAGGGCGCGCCGGAAGCCAGCCGCACGCTGGCTCCCCGCTGGCAAGAGATTCTGCAGTCGCTGCGTGCCTGCCAGCAGCTCAACCAGCGCAACGGTTATCTCGTCGGTCAGCGCCTGCAGCAAGTGCGCAAGGCGTTGGCCGTACTGACCGGCAACGAAGCCGAAGCGAGCGTGTACGGCCGCACCGGTGATCTGCGCACGAGCCTGCGCTCACAGTCGTTGGCCGAGGCTTAAGACGTTATGACGCGCGTCCAGCCTTCCAGCACGCGCGGTTGTTTGCAGGCGGCAGTTGCCGCTCCTCTCCACCATCGTCACCACATCGACTGATCATGAGCGAAGCTGCGGCCATCCCCTCCGCCTCGGACGCCTCCACCGCCAGCGAACAAGCGCTGCCGGTGATCCGTCTGCCCATGCTGGACAGCAAGCGCGAACTGTTCGCCTACGAGATCGTCTTCCAGGACGATGCCGAGGACGAAGCCACACTGATGCGTCGCGCGCTCGCCACCATCACCGATGGCGCGCTCGCGCGCCTGGTGCGCGGCAACCGCACGTTCCTCAGGCTCACGCACGAATTGCTGATGGAAGAAACCGACGTGCTGCAGCACCAGCCACGCTTCGGCGTGCTGCTGCAGCCCGAGGCCGCCGCCGATGCCGCCCTGGTGGAACGCCTGGCACGCATGGCGCAGCGCGGTTGCCCGCTGATGCTCGACGCCGGTGACACCACGCTGGAATTCAATCCCGCCGTGGAACCCCTGCTCAAGATCGTGCAGTTCGTGCGCCTGGACGCCAGCAAGCTCGACCCGGCCACGCTGCGCTCGCGCAGCGAATACCTGCATGCGCGCGGCACCCATGTCGTCGCCGGTCATGTCGACGATCACGACACCTATCACCGCTGCGAATCGCTGCCGTTGCAGGCGATCCAGGGCCAGTTCCTGCTCAAGCCCGAACCCGTCGCCGTGCCGGTGCTCTCCGCCAGCCGCCTGAGTCTGCTGCGCCTGATGAAGGCCTTGCAGGAAGGCAATCCGGGCCCGGTCGAACTAGGCCAGATCGTGCGCGACGACGCCATCCTCAGCTACAAGCTGCTGGGCTGCGTGAACTCCGCGTACTTCGCATTGCCGCGCCAGCTCAAATCCGTGCAGCAGGCTGCCATCTTCTTCGGCGCCGCGCGCTTGCGTAACTGGATCTACACGATGGCGCTGAGCGGCACCGGCGACCGCCCGCCGGAACTGCTGCGCGCCGCGCTCATCCGCGCCCACATGTGCGAAAAGCTCGCCCAGCACATGCCCGCCGAACAACGCGAAATGGCCTTCACCGCCGGCCTCTTCTCGCTGCTCGACGCGATGATGGAAGCCCCGATGGATTTCGTCCTGTGGCACCTGCCGCTCGCCCGCGAAATCAGCAGCGCACTGCTGGAAAACAAGGGACCGTTCGCGACGCTGCTCGATCAGATCCGCGCGTGGGAAGCAGGCAACCTTCGCGGTGGCGAAGTGCAGCCACAAGTCATTCGCCGCATGGCAGCGATCTATCTCGAAGCCACACAGTGGGCCGATCACGTTTACGCGTTCGCGGACCAGCGACCCAATTGAGCTTGCTGATCGTGGTTTTCTCGCTGCACCAAGGTTGACGCCCGCTCGTCTGTGGGAGCGCACCCTGTGCGCGACTGCCACGCATGGGTATACCGCTCCGTAGGCTTGTCGCGCACAGGGTGCGCTCCCACAAATAGCCTATCCGCAACCTTCAATTGCGCCCCACGGCGTAAGCGCCCTCTTGTAGGAGCGCACTTGTGCGCGACCGCAGCGCCGAGATGTACCGCTCCGTCGGCTGGTCGCGCACAAGTGCGCTCCTACAAAAAGATACCCGGCAAGACCGGGCGTTGTTTGGCTCTTAATCTGGCTCTTGGCTCTTGGCTCTTGGCTCTTGGCTCTTGGCTCTTGGCTCTTGGCTCTTGGCTCCCGGGGTCCCCGTATGACGCGGCGGGCGGGTGGAGGAAAGCCCGAAGGGTGGCCGCAKGGATGCGGCCAGTTTTTCGACAGGACAGGGATGTCC